>DASSUY010000102.1:0-6625 GCA_035706525.1 Steroidobacteraceae bacterium | reverse complement strand
GCCCGCAGTACGCGAGCTCGTACCAGAAGATCTACGACGACCTGCGCGCGAAGTACAAGGTCGGCGTCGGCGCGCTGATGAGCCCGGAAGTCGCGCTCGATCTCACGTATTTCCAGCCCGACGGCATCCACCCGAACGCGCGGGCGCAGCCGCTCCTGCTCGACAGCGTCTGGCTGCAGCTCTCGCCGCTCCTCTCGCACTAGCATTGCCCGCCTGAAACGCGGACCATGGCCGTGCGGGATGCCCGCGCGGATTTTGCGTTGCAGCAATGAACGATTCGCAGGCGTCGGTCGACAAGATCTGGCTCCGTGACTATCCGGCGGACGTGCCCGCGGAAATCGACCCCGACTCGATCCCGTCGCTGAAGCATCTCTACGAGGACGCCTGCCGCCGCTACGCCCGCCTGCCGGCGTACACGAACATGGGCGTCCGCCTCAGCTACGCCGAGCTCGACGAGCAGTCGCGCCGCTTCGGCGCCTGGCTGCAGAAGGAAGCGGGCATCCGCAAGGGCGATCGCGTCGCGATCATGATGCCGAACCTGCTGCAGTACCCCGTGGCGATCGTGGGCGTCCACCGCGCGGGCGCGGTCGTCGTCAACGTGAACCCGCTCTACACGGCGCGCGAGCTGGAGCACCAGCTCGCGGACTCGGGCTCGACCGTCATCGTGATCTTCGAGAACGCGGCCGCGACGCTCGCGAGCGTGATCGCGCGCACGCCGGTCAAGCGCGTCGTCGTCACCGGCATCGGCGACCGGCTCGGCTTCCCGAAGGGCCCGATCACGAACTTCGTGATCCGGCGCGTCAAGAAGATGGTGCCGCCCTGGTCCCTGCCGGGCGCCGTGCGGTTCAACGACGTGCTCGCGCGCGGGGCCGGGCTCAAGCTGGACCCGGTCGAAGTGGGGGGCGAGGACGTCGCCTTCCTGCAGTACACCGGCGGCACGACCGGCGTCTCCAAGGGCGCCGTGCTCACGCACCGGAACATGGTCGCGAACACGCTGCAGGTGGTCGCGTACATGCCGGAGCTCACGCAGTTCGAGAACCCGGCGGTGATCACGGCGCTGCCCCTCTACCACATCTTCGCGCTGACGACGAACATGCTCGTCTTCACGCACGTCGGCGGCCTCAACGTCCTGATCACGAACCCGCGCGACCTGCCCGGCTTCGTGAAGGAGCTCTCGAAGGTGAAGTTCACCTTCATCACGGGCGTCAACACGCTGTTCAATGCGCTGCTGCACACGCCGGGATTCAAGGACCTCGACTTCGGCTCGCTGAAGGTCTCGCTCGGCGGCGGCATGGCGGTACAGGAGGCGGTCTCCGAGAAGTGGCGGCAGGTCACGGGCCGGCACATCTGCCAGGGCTGGGGGCTCACGGAATCCTCGCCCGTCGGCACGGCCAACATCCCGCGCGACCCGTCCTTCACCGGCTCGATCGGCTACCCCATCCCCTCGACCGAGATCTCGATCCGCGACGACGACGGCAATCCGCTGCCGATCGGCGCGGTCGGCGAGATCTGCATCCGCGGCCCGCAGGTGATGCGCGGCTACTGGATGCGGCCCGAGGAGACCGAGAAGGTCATGCTGCCGGGCGGATGGCTGCGCACCGGCGACATCGGCCACATGGACGAGCGCGGGCGCACCTTCCTCGAGGACCGCAAGAAGGACATGATCCTCGTGTCCGGCTTCAACGTGTACCCGAACGAGGTCGAGGCCGTCGTCGCACAGATGCCGGGCGTCCTCGAGGCCGCCGCCGTCGCGCAGCCGGACGAGAAGTCGGGCGAGGTCGTCGCCCTCTTCGTCGTGAAGAAGGACCCGGCGCTGACCGCCGAGGACGTCATCGCCTTCTGCAAGCGCGAGCTGACCGGCTACAAGGTGCCCAAATACGTGTATTTCCGCAGCGAGCTGCCGAAGTCCAACGTCGGCAAGATCCTCCGGCGGACGCTCCGGGACGAGCTGAGAAAAGCGGGCTGAGAAAGGGGGACAGCCACCAAAAGGGGACGCTCACCTTTTTCCAAAGGCGACAGTCCCCGTTGGAAAAAGTGAGCGTCCCCTTTTGGTGGCTGTCCCCTTTTATCCCCGGTGGTACTGCGGCGACAGCTCGTGCACGGCCTCGACCATGGCCGCCACGTGCTCCGGGTCGACGTCGGGCGTCACGCCATGGCCGAGGTTGAAGACGTGGCCGTGCCCATGGCCGTAGCTCTCGAGCACGCGCGCGACCTCCGCACGGATCTCCGCCGGCGACGACCGGAGCGCCGCGGGGTCGAGGTTGCCCTGCAGCGCCACGCGGTCGCCGGTCGCCTGCCGCGCCTCCGCGAGCGGCATCGTCCAGTCGATGCCGAGCGCATCCGCGCCCGTGGCCGCCAACTGCGGCAGCCAGGCGCCGCCTCCCTTGGTGAACAGGATCACGGGCACGCGCCGGCCGTCGCGCTCCCGCACGAGGCCGTCCACGATCCGCTGCATGTAGGCCAGCGAGAACTCGAGGTACGCGGGGGTCTCGAGCGCGCCGCCCCAGGTGTCGAAGATCATGAGCGCGTCGGCGCCCGCGGCGACCTGCGCGTTCAGGTATTCGGTGGTCGTGCGCCCCAGCTTCCCGAGCAGCCCGTGGAGCGCCCGCGGGTCGCCCGCCGCCATCGCCCTCGCCCGCGCGAAGTCGCGGCTGCCGCCGCCCTCGATCATGTAGGTCGCGACCGTCCAGGGCGAGCCCGCGAAGCCGATCAGCGGCACGCGGCCGGCAAGCTCTCGGCGGATCAGGGCGACGGCGTCGAACACGAAGCCAAGCTCGGTGGCGACGTCGGGCAGCGGCAGCGCCTCGACGTCCGCGACGCTGCGCACGGGGCGCTCGATGCGGGGACCCTCGCCCTCCGCAAAGGTGAGTCCGACGCCCATGGCCTTCGGGATCATCAGGATGTCCGAGAACAGGATCGCCGCGTCCAGCGGGAAGCGCGCGAGCGGCTGGAGCGTCACCTCGCAGGCGAGCTCCGGGTTCGTCGCGAGGCCGAGGAAGCTTCCGGCCTTCGCGCGCGTCGCGCGGTACTCCGGCAGGTAGCGGCCCGCCTGCCGCATGATCCACACGGGCGTCCTGTCGACCGGCTCGCGCGCGAGCGCGCGCAGCAGCCGGTCGTTCGCGAGCGGGGTCATCGGCCGGGGAAGATCCCGGCGATCGTCGCCTGGATCGCCTCCGCGGCGGCGCGCGGGTCGGCCGCGTCGCGGATGGGCCGGCCGACCACGATGTAGTCCGCGCCGTTCCCGAAGGCCTCGGCGACGCCGACGACGCGCTTCTGGTCGTCGGCCGGGCGGTTCTCGACCGGGCGGATGCCGGGCGTCACGACGATCAGCCGGTTGTCGACGCCGGCGCGCAATTCCTTCGCCTCGAGGCCCGAGGACACGACGCCCGCGCAGCCGGCGGCAAGCGCGCGCCGCGCGCGCGAGAGCACGAGCTGGCCGACGTCACACTGGAACCCGAGGTCGTCGAGGTCGCCGCGGTCGAGGCTCGTCAGCACCGTCACGGCGAGGATGCCGACGTCGCCCGCGGCAGCGCTCGCCGCCGCCTCCATGATCGCCTGGTTGCCGTGGACGGTCGTGAACGTGACGCCGCGGTTCCTGAGGTTGCGCACCGCGCCGGCGACGGTCGCCGGCACGTCGAAGAGCTTCAGGTCCAGGAACACCTTCTTGCCGCGCCCGACCATCCAGTCGAGCAGCTCGAAGGCGCCGCCCGACATGAAGAGCTCGAGGCCGAGCTTGTAGAAGCTGACGGCATCGCCCATCTGGTCGACGAGGCGCCGCGCCGCGTCCGGCCCCGGCACGTCGAGGGCGAAGATCAGGCGGTCGCGCGGGGCGATGGCGGCTCGGCTCACGGTGCGGGCTCCCTGGCGGAATGGGCGCTCATGCTATCAGCCTCGCATGCTCCTGGAAGGCGTACCGGTCCGTCATGCCCGCGATGTAGTCGGCGACCGCGCGCGCGCGTCCCGCCTCCCCCGCCTCGGCCTCCAGGGCGCGCGCGGCATCGCGGTGCTCGGGCGGCATGCGCTCGACGTCCGCCATGAAGCCGGCGAACAGCTCCTCGAGCACCCGGCCGGCGCCGAGCCGGCTCGCCTGCAGCTTCTCGTGGCGGTAGAGCCGCGTGCGCAGGAATTTCTTGAGCTCGGCGTGCTCGCGGGCGCGCTCCTCCGAGAATCCGATCAGGGGCCCCGGATGCGCGCGCACCGCCTCGATGTCGGCCGGCTGCGCGGCGGCCAGCCGGCGTGCCGACTCTTCGATGAGGTCGCTCACGACGTCGTGGATCATCCGGCGGATGACCTCGTGCACGAGCCGCCGGCCGGGCAGCCCGCCGTGGCGCGCGGTGACCGCGTCGTGGTGCCGCGCGAACAGCGCGACGCCGCGCAGCTCCTCGACGGTCACGAGCCCCGAGCGCAGCCCGTCGTCCACGTCGTGGTTGTTGTAGGCGATCGCGTCGGCGAGGTCGGCGATCTGCGCCTCGAGGCCGGGCTGGCGGCGCTCGATGAATCGCCGGCCGAGGTCGCCGAGCTGGCGGGCGTTTGCGAGCGAGCAATGCTTCAGGATCCCCTCGCGCGTCTCGAAGCAGAGGTTGAGCCCGTCGAACCCCGCGTAGCGCTCCTCGAGGACGTCCACGACGCGCAACGACTGCAGGTTGTGCTCGAAGCCGCCGTAGGCGCGCATGCAGTCGTTCAGCACGTCCTGGCCCGCGTGGCCGAACGGGGTGTGGCCCAGGTCGTGGGCGAGGCAGATCGCCTCGGTCAGCGGCTCGGACAGCGAGAGCGCGGAGGCGACCGAGCGGCCGATCTGAGCGACCTCGATCGAGTGCGTGAGGCGCGTCCGGTACATGTCGCCTTCGTGGTTGATGAACACCTGCGTCTTGTAGACGAGGCGGCGGAAGGCGTTGGAGTGGATGATGCGGTCGCGGTCGCGCTGGAACTCGCCGCGGTAGTCGGCCGGCGGCTCCGGGATGCGGCGGCCGCGCGAGGCGCGCTCGAGCGCGGCATAGGGCGCGAGCCCGGCGTCGGGGTCGCGGCCGCGCCTCATGCGCCCGCCCGTTCCGCGAGCAGGTCCTCGAGCGCTTCCCGCGGATAGTCGTCGGCCACGGCCGCCCGGCCGATGCCGTCGAGCAGCACGAGCCGGATCCGGCCGCCCTTCACCTTCTTGTCCATCGCCATCAGCTCGAGCATGCGCGCGCGGCCGATGCGCGGCGCATCGACCGGCAGCCCCGCCGCCGACAGGAGCGCGCGCAGGCGCGCGGCATCCGGGGCCGGAAGGCGGCCGATGCGCGCCGACAGCTCGGCCGCGAGCACGAGCCCCATCGCGACCGCCTCGCCGTGCAGCACGCTGCCGAAGCCCGCGCCGGCCTCGATCGCGTGGCCGAAGGTGTGGCCGAGGTTCAGGAGCGCCCGCTGTCCCCGCTCGTGCTCGTCGCCCGCGACGATCGCCGCCTTGATCGCGCAGGCGCGGCGGATGGACTCGGCGAGCGGCCCGGGCTCGCGCGCGAGGATGCGCGGCGCGTTCGCCTCCAGCCAGCCGAAGAACGCCGCGTCCGCGACGAGCGCGGCCTTCACGATCTCGGTGAAGCCGGCACGCAGCTCCCGCTCCGGGAGCGTCGAGAGCGTGTCGGTGTCGGCGATGACGGCCGAGGGCTGGTGGAAGGCGCCGATCAGGTTCTTCCCGCCCGGGTGGTTGACGCCGGTCTTGCCGCCGACGGAGGAATCCACCATCGCGAGCAGCGTGGTCGGCAGCTGGACGATCGCGATGCCGCGCTGGTACGAGGCGGCGGCGAAGCCCGCGATGTCGCCGACGACGCCCCCGCCGAGCGCGAGCACCATGCCGTCGCGGTTGAGCCGCGCCGCGACCAGCGCGTCGATGATGAGCGCGACGTTCCCCAGCGTCTTCTGCGCCTCCCCGCCCGCGAGCACGCAGGTGGCGAATTCCCGGCCGGCCAGGCCCTTCTCGAGCGCCGGCAGCCACAGCGGGCCGACGACGTCGTCGGTCACGACGAGGAGCCGGGAGCCGCCCGCGTGCGCCGAAAGCGTCGCGGGCGAGGCGAGGAGCCCGGGGCCGGCGAGGATCGGGTAGCTGCGCTTGCCGAGCCGGACGACGAGTGGCTCCATGTCAGGCGCGCTCCAGGGCGCGCGCGATCTCGGCCGCGACCGAGGCGGGCGCGCGGCCGTCGGTGCGGATGGTCACCGCGGCGATCGAGCGGTACAGGGGATCACGCACCTTGGCGAGCTCCTCGAGCTTCGCGCGGCGGTCGGTGCCGGCGAGCAGCGGCCGGTGGCGGGTCTTGCGCGTGCGCTCGGTCTGCTGCTCGAGGGTCGTGTCCAGGAAGACGACGACGCCGCGCGCCGCGAGCCGCTCGCGGTTTTCCGGGAGCAGGACCGCGCCGCCGCCGGTCGCGAGGACGATGCCCTCGGTGCGGGTCAGCGTGTCGATCGCGTCGCGCTCCCGGATGCGGAAACCCTCCTCGCCCTCGCGCTCGAAGATGTAGGCGATGTCGACGCCGGTGCGGGCCTCGACCTCGTGGTCGCTGTCGATGAAGGTCATGCCGCGGATTTCGGCAAGGCGCTTGCCGACGGTGGTCTTGCCCGCGCCCATCGGGCCGACCAGGAAGATGTTGGAACGCGA
>DASSUY010000101.1:0-2706 GCA_035706525.1 Steroidobacteraceae bacterium | reverse complement strand
GCCGCAGGGTGCGGCGGTCGTCAGCCATCGGCGGCGGAGGAGGGAGGAGGCGCCACCCGCCTGTGCCGTCTTGGACCGCTGCTCTCGACACGGAGCAACAGGTGGAGCAGGCCGCGGCATTTAAGGCTTTCCGCTGCGAGGCGGACTTGCACAATGTTGCCGCTGAGCCGGGCTCCTGGGTGTTTCACATTAGGGTCGAGAGGTACCCAGGCCCGCATCGAACACCGCAGGTGGCGCCAAACCTTGGGCGCCCGCGCATCCCGCGCGGACGCCGCGAATCAATTGCCGATCTGGCTGCGGGTGAGCGCGGTTTCAACGCGCTCCCGCATGACCTTCAGCCGCGCGGCGAGGCCGCTCTCCAGGCCCTCGTCGTGGTCGCGCGCCTTGAGCAGCTCGTTCACGATGTTGAGGGCCGCCATCACGGCGATGCGGTCGAGGCCGATGACCTTGCCGCTGTCGCGGATCTCCCGCATCTTGCGGTTGAGGTACTCCGCCGAGTCCAGCAGCGCGGGGCGCTCCTCCGGCGGGCAGGTCACGTGGTATTCCTTCTCGAGGATCCTGACGCTCACGCGTGTCGGGTCGCCGCTCATGCTCCGCTCTCCATCGCCTTCAACCGTCCGATCATCGCCTCGACGCGGGCGCGGACCTGCTCGTTCTTCTGCATCAGCGTCGCCCGTTCGGCGGCGAGGGCGTCCTGGCGCTGGCGCAGCGCCCGGTTCTCCTCCTTGAGCTGGGCGACCACGCCGACGATCTCGTCGAGCCGCTTTTCGAGCCGCTTGAATTCGCGTTCGAGGCCTGGCTTGCCGGCGTCTTCCATACGCCTCGTATGCTGCCACGGCCCGGCGATTACTGCTACCTTGCGCGGCATGACCCATGCGGACCTGCAGTCTGCGCTCGAGCGCATGGACATAACGACGGGCGCGGCGGAAGCCCATGGCCTCCTGTGCGGCGCACTCTGCACGCGCCCCGGCTACGGGTCGCGGGAGTGGCTGTCGGAAATGGCCGAGGGCGCCCCGCCGGACCTCGAGGGCGAAGCCGAAATCGGGCGCCTGCCGACGTGGACCCTGGAAGTGCTGTCGTCGGACGGCTTCGAGTTCGAGCCGCTGCTGCCCGGGGAGGGAACGCCGCTCGAGGAGCGGGTGGTCGCGCTCGCCGCGTGGTGCGACGGCTTCCTCTACGGGGTAGGGTCCGGCGCGCCGGACCCGAAGATGGCGCAGGGAGGGGATGTCGGCGAATTCCTGGCGGACATCGCCGACATCGCACGCGTCGAGCTCGAGCCCGGTCGCAGGACCGAGGCGGGCGAGGGCGACTACATGGAGCTCTTCGAGTACCTGCGCGCGGGCGTGCAGCTCACCTTCGATGCGCTCGCGCCCCTGAGGGACCATGCGAAAGGATGAGTTCGGCAGGCGACGCCGCCAGCTCATGCGGCACATGGGCAAGGGCGCCATCGCGATCCTGCCAGCCGTGCCGGTGCGCCTGCGCAACAACGACGTCGAGTACGACTACCGCCCGGACAGCGACTTCTATTACCTGACCGGCTTCGCGGAGCCCGAATCGGTGGCCGTGCTGATCCCCGGCCGGCCCCAGGGCGAGTACGTGCTGTTCGTGCGCGACCGCGATCCGGCGCGCGAAGCCTGGGACGGGCCTCGCGCGGGTCCCGAGGGCGCCGTGCGCGACCACGGGGCGGACGACGCCTTTCCGGTCGGCGACATCGAGGAGATCCTGCCGGGGCTGCTCGAGCGCTGCGACCGCGTCTTCTACACCATGGGCGCGCACCCGGAATTCGACAAGCGGCTGATCGGCTGGGTGAACCGCCTGCGCGCCGAGGGCAGCCGCGGCAAGCGCGCGCCGCACGAGTTCGTCGCGCTCGACCACCCGCTGCACGAGATGCGGCTCTTCAAGAGCCGGGCGGAGCTCGCGACCCTCAGGCGGTCCGCGGCCATCGCCTGCGCCGCACACCGCCGCGCGCTGGCGGCCGCCCGCCCGGGCGCGAAGGAATACGAGGTCCGCGCGGAGATCCTGCACGAGTTCCACAGGCGCCGTGCCGACATCTCCTACCCGCCGATCGTCGGCAGCGGGCCGAACGCCTGCGTCCTGCACTACCGCGGGAGCGATCGCGAGATGCAGGACGGCGAACTGCTCCTGATCGATGCCGGCTGCGAGTACGACTATTACGCTTCCGACGTCACGCGCACGCTGCCCGTGGGCGGCCGCTACAGCCGCCGCCAGCGCGCCGTCTACGAGGTCGTGCTGGAGGCGCAGCGCGCGGCGATCGACAAGGTGCGCGCGGGCGCGCACTGGAATGCGCCCCACGAGGCGGCGGTCCGGGTCATCACGCGGGGCCTCGTGCGGCTCGGCCTGCTGAAGGGACGCGTGCCGGCCCTGATCCGCCAGGGCGCCTACCGGCCTTTCTACATGCACCGCGTAGGCCACTGGCTCGGCATGGACGTGCACGACGTCGGCGAGTACAAGGTCGGCAACCAGTGGCGCCTGCTCGAGCCGGGGATGGTGACGACGATCGAGCCCGGCATCTACATCGCGCCGGGCACGAAGGGCGTCCGTCGCGAGTGGTGGGGCATCGGCATCCGCATCGAGGACGACGTCGCCGTGACGGACGACGAGCCGGAAGTCCTGACGGCGGCGATGCCGACCGACCCGGACGAGATCGAGCGGCTCGTGGCGGCGTCATGAAGGGGGCGGTCCCCT
>DASSUY010000100.1:0-2144 GCA_035706525.1 Steroidobacteraceae bacterium | reverse complement strand
GCCTTCCACTCGTTCTCGAGCTCGCGCGCGCGGCCGGCGAGCTGCTCCTCGCTCATCACGCCGTCCTTGCGCAGCTGCTCGACCTGCTTCGCGACGTTGCCGCCGAGCACGATGTCGGTGCCGCGGCCGGCCATGTTGGTCGCGATCGTCACGCGCCCCGGGCGGCCCGCCTGCGCGACGATCATCGCCTCGCGCTCGTGCTGCTTCGCGTTAAGCACCTCGTGCGGGATGCCGGCCTGCTTCAGGTGGCCGGAGAGCTTCTCGGACGTCTCGATCGACGTCGTGCCGACGAGCACCGGCTGCCCGCGCTTCACGCAGTCGCGGATGTCCTCGACGATGGCGTCGAACTTGTCCTTCTGGTTCAGGTAGACGAGGTCCGGCATGTCCTTGCGGATCATCGGCCGGTGGGTCGGCACGACGACCACCTCGAGGCCGTAGATCTGCTGGAACTCGAAGGCCTCGGTGTCAGCCGTGCCGGTCATGCCGGCGAGCTTGGAGTAGAGGCGGAAGTAGTTCTGGAAAGTGATGGACGCGATCGTCTGGTTCTCTTCGCGGATGCGGACGCGTTCCTTGGCCTCGATCGCCTGGTGCAGCCCCTCGGACCAGCGGCGGCCCGGCATCGTGCGGCCGGTGAACTCGTCGACGATGATGACGTCCTCGCCGCGCACGATGTACTCGACGTCCTTGTGGTACAGGAAATGGGCGCGCAGCGCTGCGTTCAGGTGGTGCATCAGCCGGATGCTGGCGGGGTCGTAGAGGCTCTCGCCCTCGCGCAGGAGCCCCGCCTGCTGCATGAGCTCCTCGGCCTTCTCGAAGCCGGACTCGGACAGGTGCACCTGCCGCGACTTCTCGTCGGCCCAGAAGTCGCCCGGCCCCTCCTCCGTCTCCTGCCGCGTGAAGTGCGGCACGAGCGCGTCGATCTTCACGTAGAGCTCGGTGCTCTCCTCGGCGGGCCCCGAGATGATGAGCGGCGTGCGCGCCTCGTCGATCAGGATCGAGTCGACCTCGTCCACGATCGCGAAGTTCTGGCCGCGCTGCACGCGGTCCTCGAGGCGGCCGGCGAGGTTGTCGCGCAGGTAGTCGAAGCCGAACTCGTTGTTCGTGCCGTAGGTGACGTCGCAGGCGTAGGCCGCGCGCTTGTCGGCCTGTGACTGGCCGCTCGCGATCACGCCGACCGAGAGGCCGAGCATGCGGTAGACCGGGCCCATCCACTCCGCGTCGCGGGCGGCGAGGTATTCGTTGACGGTGACGACGTGCACGCCCTTGCCGGCGAGCGCGTTGAGGTAGACGGGCAGCGTCGCGACGAGGGTCTTGCCCTCGCCCGTGCGCATCTCGGAGATCTTGCCGTCGTGCAGCACCATGCCGCCGATCAGCTGGACGTCGAACGGCCGCATGCCGACGGCGCGGTCCGCCGCCTCGCGCGCGGTCGCGAAGGCCTCGGGCAGGATGTCGTCGAGGGTCTCGCCCGCCACGAGGCGGGCCCGCAGCCGGTCCGTGCGCTCGCGGAGCCCCGCGTCCGTCTCGGCCTTCAGGCCCTCCGCGAATTCGTTCGCCTGGCGGACGCGTTCGGCGTATTGCCGCAGCAGCCGCTGGTTACGGCTGCCGAATATCCGGGTGAAGATGTTCAGCACGGGCCTCGGACCTCGGGGCGGGGGGACGCGAATACAAGGCGTCCCGGCCGAAAAACGGACAGTTTACTACGACACGGACCGGGTATTTTCGTTCGGGGGGCCGGGCTCAGCGCTGGACGAACGAGAGCGGGTTCATGGGCTTGCCGTTCCGGAGCACCTCGAAGTGCACGTGCGGGCCCGTCGAGCGGCCCGTGGAACCCATGAGGGCGATCGCATCCCCGCGCTTCACGGTCTGCCCGGGCTTCACGAGGACCTTCGCGTTGTGCGCGTACCGGGTGACATAGCCGTCGCCGTGCGTCACTTCGATCATGCGCCCGTAGCCGCCGTCGAGGCCCGTGTGGCTCACGATGCCGTCCGCGACCGCGAGCACCTGGCTGCCGGCGGCGCCCGCGAAATCGATGCCGCGGTGGGTCGCCTGGTTGCCGTCGAACGGATCCGTGCGCTGCCCGTAGAGCGAGGAGATGTACCCGCTCTCGACGGGGCGGCCGCCCGGGACGATCTGGCGGGCGAGCT
>DASSUY010000099.1:0-6033 GCA_035706525.1 Steroidobacteraceae bacterium | reverse complement strand
GTCGACGGCTCGCGCGAGGAGATCGAGAGCCTGCGGTCCGCCCTCGGGATGTGAGCGGTCGCAGGCCGGGCCCGGGCCCGGCCTGCATCGTCAGACGAATTCGTCCCGGCCCTGCCCGAGTGAAAGCGTGCCCTCGCCCTCGAGGCGCCGTGCGATCGCGATGATTTCCTTCTGCGCGGCGTCGACCTCGGACAGCCGCACGGGCCCCTTGGCCTCCATGTCGTCCTTGAGGATCTCGGCCGCGCGCTTCGACATGTTGGCGAAGACCTTCTCGCGCATCCGCGGGTCGGCGCCGCGCAGCGCCGTCGCCAGCGACGGGCCGCTGACTTCGCGCAGCAGCGCCTGGAGCCCGCGGTCCTCGACGCCGGCGAGGTCGTCGAACGTGAACATCAGCTGCTCGATCGTCTCGGCGAGCGCGCTGTCGGCTTCCTTCAGGCCCGCGAGCAGGGACTCCTCGAGGCCGCGGTCCACCTGCGCGAGGAGCGTCGCGGCGAACTTCGGCCCGCCGAAGGCGTTCACGTGCCCGCCGCCCTTCAGCTGCTTCTCCAGCACGACGTCGAGGGCGGCGATCGCGCTCGGGTGCACCTCGTCGAGGGTCGCGAGCCGGACCAGGATGTCGGGGCGCAGCGCCTCCGGCAGCAGGGCCAGCACGCGCGAGCCCTGCTGCGGCTCGAGGTAGGCGAGGAGGATCGCGATGGTCTGCGGGTGCTCGCCGCGGATCAGGTCGACGATGGTGCGGGGTTCGGCCCACTTGAGCTGCTCGAGGCCCTTGCTCGCCCGGCCCGCCGTGAAGCGCTCGAGGACGGCCGTCGCCTGCTCGTCGCCGAGGGCGTTCACGAGGGCGGCCCGCACGTAGGCCGTCGAGGCCGTCGTGACGGGCCCGACCTCGTTCGCCGCCCGCGCGAACTGGTCGAGGAGGGTGGCGGCCTCGAGCCGCGAGACGGCGGAGACTTCGGTCATCGCATGCGTCAGCCGCTGCAGGTCGCGGGCGTCGACGTGCTTCAGGATTTCGCCGGCGGCCTTCTCGCCGACGCTCATCAGGAGAATGGCGGCGCGCTGCAGCCCCGGCCGTTCTTCGGTCGCCGGCACGGCTAGCCCAGGTTCTGCAGCCGGTCGGCGCGGCTCACGATGTCGAGCAGCCGGATGCCGAACCGGTCGTCCGTGACCACCACCTCGCCGCGCGCGACCAGGCGCCCGTTCAGGAGCACGTCCAGCGGCTCGCCGGCGGCGCGGTCGAGCTCGACGATCGAGCCGGGGCCGAGCTGCAGCAGTTCGCCGATCGTGAGCCGGGCACGCCCGACCTCGAGCGACATCGTGACCGGTACGTCGAGGATCGCGCCGACGTCGACTTCGCCGGCCGCGGCGGCCGGGTCGGTCGGGGCGGCTGTCGCCGGGCTGTCGCCTTGCTGGGGTTGGGAAGCCATCTTCTCGGTTCCTTGCTACTCGTGGGACTCGATGCGCACGACCTGCCGGCCGCGCAACTGCGCGAGCGTGCCCCGGCGCACCGTGATGCCGTCGACTTCGAGGGTCGCGCCGCCGCTGAAGCTGCAGGGCAGGACGTCGCCGGGCGCGAGCCGCGCGAAATCGGCGAGCGTGATGGAGACCGAGCCCATGGAGGTGTGCACGTCCACCGGCACGTCGCGCAGCTCCCGGCGCACCGCCTGGGCCCAGGCCGGGTCGCGGCTCCTGCGCGGCGCGGGTTCCGCGGCCAGCTGCTCACGGACGGACTGCAGCATCGACTCGGGCAGGACGAAGTGCATCTCGCCTGCCCCGCTCTCGAGGCCGATCGCGAGCCGCAGCACCGCGACCGCCTCGTCCGGGGCGACGATCCGTGCGAAACGCGGGTCCACCTCCATGCCGGCCGCCTCGACCGACAGGCGACCGAGCGGTGCCCAGGCTTCCACCAGGCCCTCGCTGGCCTGGCGGACCAGGATCTCGACGACGCGGCCCTCGATGGCCGTGAACTCGCGTCCCTCGAGGCTTGCCTTGCGCCCCTTGCCGCCGAACAGCGCATCGAGGCCTGCGAAGACGAGTTCCGGCTGCAGGACGATGAGCGCCTTGCCGGGCAGGGGTGCGAGCCGGACGATGTTGAGGCTCGTCGGGAGCGTGAGGCCCGCCGCGTAGGCGCCGAAGCGCTCGAGCGTGATGGGCTTGCGCGACACCTCCGCCATGCGGCGCAGCAGCATGAAGAGGCCGCCGCGCAGGCCCCTCACCAGCCGGTCGCCGACCCGGTCGAGTTCCGGCAGGCCGTGGCCCGCCTTCGCGCCGGGCTTCGCGAAGTCGTAGGGCGCGGGTTCGGAGGCGGTTTTCCCCGCCGCGCGGCCTGCGCCGCGCACGGCGCCGCGCGGCGCCGCGTGCAGCAGCGCCTCGATCTCGTTGGGGTTGAGCACCGGGCTGTCATCCGACATCAGGCGAGACGGTGCAATTCCTGTGCCATTCGGAGGGCGGCCGCTAACTCCCTGTTCCCGTTGGCAATCGCCTGCGGCCGCGGGGGCGGGGCCGCCGACCCGCGGGTGCCGGCGTCGGGAATTTGGCGGCCCGCGTCAGCGGCCGGATGAGTCCCCGAAGAGCCGGTGGGCCGCGGCCGCCTGCTCGCGGACAGCGGCGAGGAGGGCGAGGCCCTCGGCGGGGGTGAGCCCGGCGCGCAGCCACGCTTCGCTCTCGACCGCCGGCGCGGAGCGGAAATCCTCGCTGCCCTGCACGGCGAGGTCGGCGAGCGCCCTGGCGATGTGCGCGATCGCGACCTCGGCGCGGAAACTGCGCGCTTTCAGCGGTTCGCGGTGACAGGCGACGCAGGCGCAGAGGCAATCCGGTAGCCGCCAGGCGGCGAGCAGGGCGCCACCGGCCCGCGCAGGATCGAACGGGCCTCGCGGCGCGGCCCGGCCGGCGAGCGCCCGAAGGCGCAGCGCCCTCTCGCCCGTGCCGAGCAGGAGTCCCGCGGTGAAGACGACGTGAGGGCGGCCCCGGCCGCCCTGCAGCGCGACGGCGCGTGCCGCGACCGCGGCATGCACGTCGAGGTGCCATTGCGCCTCCAGCATGCAACGCTCCTCCGGAGTCGCGGCGGGCGCGGGCAGGCCCTGCATGAGCCGGCGCAGGGTCGCGAGGTCGAGGACGGCGACGGCTCGCGCCACGCAGTCGACGAGGCCGGATTGTCCCCAGCGCGGGTCGTTCGCCTGCGCGAGCAGGCGCGCCGTCAGTGCCGGGTCGAAGACGGCGAGGCGGGCCATCGCCGCGGCGTCGGCCTGCGGGTCCTGCGCGAGTGCGCAAGCGCGGCGAACGACGCGCGGCGGGCTCGCGAGCGCGTCGGCATCGAAGCTGAGTTCCGCGGTAACGGGACCGATCATGGCCGCCTGGCGCGCCGCGGATTCTTGCGCTTCCGGACATCGGCGCAACGCCGCGTTTTCTTGCGCGCGGATTCATCATGCGCCTGTCACCGCACGCCGCCTTGCGCTCGCGCGTCGCGAAACGGCGACTCGGATCGCGCGCGCTTGTTGAACACCGCGTGACGAAAGTTGTGTTGACTGTTCTAAGTCAGATAGTTATAAGGCATACCTAATCTAGATTATGTCCATCGAAGGACAGGTCTACGCAGGGGATGCAGTCAGCTTCGAAGGTCGTGATCATCGAGCCGGACCTGGCCAAGCGGGCCCGTCTGGTCGCCCTCTTCGACTTCATGCAGTGCCCCTCCGAAACCTTCCACGCGGTCGAGGCGGTTCCGCTCCCCGCGGGCAAGCAGCTCGACTGGGTCGCGTTCGCGCTCGGCGAGGGCAACTCCGAAGGCGCGATGCGCGATCTCCTCGACCGGCTGCGCAACGCCAATCTCCGCCTGCCGGTCTTCCACACGCCCGGCCACTACGGGCCGGACCACGACGACTTCATCCGCGAATTCCAGCTTGAACTGCCGCTCAACCACCGCCAGCTCGCGGCGAAGCTGCTGCGCGCGCGGGAGCATGCGGCCGCGACCCGTGCCGGCGGCGGCAGCCGCTGGTATCCGCTCGGCGTCTCGCCCTCCATGAGCGCCGTCCGGCGCCTCGCCGCGCGCGTCGCGCCCCACAGCTCGACCGTCCTGCTGCTCGGCGAGTCGGGCTGCGGCAAGGAGATGCTGGCCCGCTACCTGCACGAGCTCTCGGGCCGTGCCGACCGGCCGTTCGTCCCCGTCAACTGCGGCGCCATCCCGCCCGACCTGCTCGAGAGCGAGCTGTTCGGCCACGAGAAGGGCGCCTTCACCGGCGCGCTGACCACGCGGATCGGGCGCTTCGAGCTGGCCCAGGGCGGGACGCTGTTCCTCGACGAGATCGGCGACATGCCGGCCGCCATGCAGGTGAAGCTCCTGCGGGTGCTACAGGAGCGCTGCTTCGAGCGGGTCGGGAGTAACCAGTCGCGGCCGTCGGACGCACGCGTGATCGCGGCCACGCACCGTGACCTCGAGGCGGCCGTGACGGCAGGCACGTTCCGCGAGGACCTGTTCTACCGCCTGAACGTCTTTCCGATCCGGATTCCGCCGCTCAGGGAGCGCCAGGCCGACATTCCCGTGCTGACCGAACGGATCCTCGACCGCATCGAGCTCACGACCGGCCATACGGTGACGCTCACGGACGACGCGCAGGCGGCGATTCGCGCCTATGCCTGGCCGGGGAATGTCCGCGAACTCGGCAACCTCCTCGAGCGCATCGTGATCATGCACGCCGGCGAAACCGTGGATGCGGGCATGCTGCCGGCCTGGCTGGGCGCCCGGTCGGGGGCGCCGGCCGCGGCCGAGGCCCGCGCGGGCGGCCTGCCGGAGGAGGGCGTCGACCTCCGGAAACATCTCGCGCAGCTCGAGGCGACGATGATCCGCGAGGCGCTCGCCCGCTGCGGTTCGGTCGCCGCGGCCGCGCGGCTGCTGCGCCTGCAGCGCACGACCATGGTCGAGAAGCTCCGCAAGTACCGCCTCGAGGTCCAGGCCGCCTGATTTCCGACCGCCGGTTTCTTGACGGCGCGCGCCGCGCCGCGTTCCCCGCCTTCGCGATAACCTGCTGATTTTTCTGCCAACCAGCGCGTGGCACGGAACTTGCTGGTTTCCTGCCGATGCTCAATGCCGGCGAATTGACCGAATTGAACCAGGCGTTCCGGACGTTTGCGGCGCTGTCCGGCAGCCTGCAGCAGAGTTACGCCGACCTCGAAAGCCGGGTCGGCCTCCTCAACACGGAGCTGACCCGCGCTCAGGCGGCCCGGGAAAAGCAGGACGAGCGATTCGAGCGGCTGCTCGCCTCGCTCGCAGGCGGCGTGCTCCTGCTCGACGCCGGCGACGTCGTGCAGGCCTGCAACCCGGCCGCCGTCGAGCTGCTGGGGCAGCCGCTGCAGGGCGAGACCTTCGACGCCGTGCGCCGGCGCGCATTCGCGGGGGCCAGCCTCTTCGGCGGCGAGATCGCGCTCCCGAGCGGCCGCCACGTCACGCTGTCGCGCCGCGCGCTCAGCGACGACAGCCACGTCGTCCTCGTCACGGACGTCACCGAGTCCCACCTGGTCCGGGAGTTGGCGGCCCGCAGCCAGCGGCTCGCGGCCATGGGGGAAATGGCCGCCCGGCTCGCGCACCAGCTGCGCACGCCCCTCGCGGCGGCATTGCTCTACGCTTCGCAGCTCGGCGCCTCGGTGGGGGCGGACTCGCGCGGCCGGGAACTCGCCCGCAAGACGACCGAGCGGCTGCACGAACTCGAGCGGCTGATCGCCGACATGCTCGCCTTCGCCGCGGGCGGGGGCGGCCGCGCCACCGAGACCGCCGTCGGCGAACTGCTGGAAGGCGTCGTGCAGGCGCTCGAAGGCCGCCTGCGGCAGGGCGGGCGGCTCACGGTCCGCACCCGGATCCCGGCCGTCGTCGTGCGCGGACGCCGTGACGCGCTGGTCGGCGCGGTCGTCAACCTCGTCGCCAACGCCCTCGACATCATCGGCGCCGGCGCCCTGGTGGTCGTCGAGGCGGACGCGGCGCCCGGGGGCTTCGCGCGCATCCGCGTCTCCGACAACGGGCCCGGCGTCGCCCCCGACATCCGCCCGCGG
>DASSUY010000098.1:0-4901 GCA_035706525.1 Steroidobacteraceae bacterium | reverse complement strand
GTCGTCTTCATGATTCCCGCGACCCCGCGCGGCGGCGATTCCGCCGTCACCGAGCAGGCGAAGCTCGAGGCGGAGAAGGCGAGCGCCGCGAAGCGCACCGCCGACGAGCAGCGCGCGGCGCAGGAAGCCGCGCGCGGGAAGGCCGAAGCGGCGCGCGCCGCCTTCGATACCGCATACAAGTCGCTGGACGCCCGCTCCGCCTCGCGCTGGGAGACGGCGGCCTTCGTCCAGGCGCGCGACGGCGGCGCCGAGGCCGCGCAGCGGTTCGCGGTCGGCGACTTCATCGCGGCGACGAAGGCCTGGGAGGAGTCGTCCGCAAAGCTCGCGGCCATCGAGAAGGCCCTGCCGCAGCGGCTCTCGGCCGCGCTCGAGCGCGGGAAGTCGGCGCTCTCCGCCGCGCGAACCGCCGAGGCACGGGAAGCCTTCAACCTCGCGCTCGCGATGGATTCCGGGAGTGCCGCGGCGAAGGCGGGGCTCGCCCGCGCCGACCGCCTCGACCAGGCGCTGGCCGCCGCGGACGCCGCGCGCGGCGACGAGCAGGCGGGCCGTGCGGATGCCGCCGAAGCCGGCTACCGCAAGGCGCTCTCGCTGGATGCCGGCGTGCCGGGCGCGAAGGAAGGACTCGCGCGGCTTGCCGCGAGCCGGAGCGCCGACGCCTACTCGGTCGCGATGTCGCGCGGTCTCGCAGCCGCCGCCGCTGGCCGGAACGAGGAGGCGCGGGCCGCCTTCCAGCAGGCGCTGGCGCTGCGGCCGGGCGCGCGCGAGGCGCGCGACGCCATCGCCGCGCTGGAGCAGGGGCAGAAGGCGACGGCCATCGAGCTCCTCGTGGCCCGGGCCCGCACGGGGGAGAGCGACGAGCGCTGGGATGAGGCGCTCGCCGCCTGGCGCGAGGCGGCGAGCCTCGAGCCCTCGCTGGAAGCCGCCCGGGAGGGCCTCACCCGCGCGACGCCCCGGGCGGAACTGCAGCACGGCATCGACGCTCTGATTGCAGGGCCGGAACGCCTTTGGGACCCGGCCGGCCGTGCCCAGGCGCGCAGCCTCCTGGCCGCGGCGGCCACCGCCCCCAACCCCCGCGAGCGGCTCGCCGCCTCGGCGAACCGGCTCGCGCAGCTGGTGCAGGCGGCAGAATCGCCGGTGACGCTGCGCCTGGAATCCGACGGGCTGACGCAGGTCGTGATCTACCGCGTGGGGCAGTACGGTAGTTTCTCGACGCGCGAGGTCTCGCTGCTGCCCGGGCGGTATACGGTGGTCGGCACGCGCGCAGGCTACCGCGACGTGCGGCGCGAGGTGCTGCTGCCGCCGGGCAAGTCGCCGGCGACCGTGGTGGTCCGATGCGAGGAACCCATTTGAAGGACGTCTGGCTCGAAGATCCGCTGGGTGCGCGGCCGCTGCTGCCCTCCGAACTGCCGCTGACCGTCGGCGGCCCGGGCGCGGCCGTCGTCGTTCCCGGCTGCCGGCCCGGCGAGCTGCGCGCGCGGATCGCCCTCTCGCCCGACGGCCTCGTCGTGCAGCCCGAGCCCGGCGCGCCCTCGCTCGACGGTGTGCGCATCGCGCTCGAGGACCGCGACGGGCGCGCGACCATCGTCGTGCGCCACGGCGGCGTCGCGAACGTCACCGTCCCGCCGGTCGTCGAGAGCCGCGCGCCGGAAGGCGCGGACGCCGACCGCTTGCCGATCGAGGTGCTCGCCTACGAGCCGCCCGCGGCCCGCGTCGCCACCCGCAAGCCGAAGGCGCGCAAGGGACTCGGCGCCCTGCATTGGGCGGGCATCGCGGCGGCGGCGCTCCTCCTGCTCTATCTCTTCACCTCGACTGCGGTCCAGGTCGGCAGCAGCCCGGAGGCGGAGCTCGACCGCGTCGACTTCGCCGGCACCGCGCTCGACATCGGCTTCGGCGGCCGCTACCTCGTGCCGCCCGGCCAGTACCAGCTGCACGTGGAGGCCGAGGGCTATGCGCCTGCGACCCAGGCCGTGACGGTCGGCCGCCAGTCGGGCCAGCGCTTCACCGTCGCGCTCGAGCGGCTGCCCGGCAAGGTCGCCTTCGACACGGGCGGCGTCGCTGCGTCGCTCGCGGTGGACGGCTCGATCGTCGGCAAGGTGCCGGGCGAATACGAGCTGAAGGCGGGCCCGCGCGAGATCTCGATCGCCGCCGAGCACTTCGCCGAAGAACGGCAGACGCTCGAGGTGAAGGGCGGCGGCGAGCGGCAGGAGTTCAAGGTGCAGCTGAAGCCGCTCTTCGCGCGCGTCACCGTCACCTCCGTGCCGGCGGGCGCGACGGTCTGGGTGGACGACCGCGAGCTCGGCGCGACGCCACTCGAGACGCAACTGGACGCGGGGCGCTACACGCTCGCGCTCGTCCATCCTGACTTCCGGCGCTTCGAGAGCCCGCTGACGGTGGTCGCCGGCCAGCCGGTGACGGTCGGCCCCATCGAGCTCGGCATGCCGGACGGGCGGCTCGTCGTGTCGAGCCGGCCTTCGGGCGCCGACGTCAGCATCGGCGGGCGCTACCGCGGCCGCACGCCGCTGACCGTGAGCGTGCCGCCCGGCATGCCGCAGGAACTCCTGCTGACGCTCGCCGGCTACGCGCCGGCGACGCAGGCCGTCGCCGTCGAGAGCCGCGCCGAGCGGCGCGTCGCGATCGACCTGCGCGCCGTGCTCGGCGACGTGCGCGTCACGGGGCAGCCGGCGGACGCCGTGCTCTACGTCGACGGCGCCTCGCGCGGTCCCGCGAACCAGACGCTCTCGCTCCCGGCCGCGCCGCACGTGTTCGAGGTGCGAAAGCCGGGCCTGCAGCCCTACCGCGCGACGATCACGCCGCGCGAGGGGCAGGTGCAGGTCGTCGAGTACGAGCTGAAGACCGCGGAGGAGACCAAGGTCGCCGGCATGCCGCCGACGCGCGCGACTTCGCTCGGGCAGCAGATGGTGCTCGCGACGGGCGGGCGCTTCACGATGGGCAGCCCCCGCCGCGAGCCGGGCCGCCGCTCGAACGAGACGGAGCGCGGCGTCGAGCTGAAGCGGCCGTTCTACATCTCGCGCACGGCCGTCACGAACGCCGAGTTCCGCCAGTTCAAGGCGGACCACCTTTCGGGGATCTTCAAGGACGAGTCGCTCGACCTCGACAAGCAGCCGGTCACGCGCGTCACCTGGCAGGAGGCCGCGGCCTTCTGCAACTGGCTCTCCGCGCGCGAGAAGCTGCCGCCCGCGTACGTGCGCGACGGCGACCGCCTCGTGCTCGCGGATCCCGTGACGACCGGCTACCGCATGCCAACGGAGGCGGAGTGGGAGTTCGCGGCGCGCTTCGACGGCAGCCGCGCGACGCGCAAGTACCCCTGGGGCAACAACCTGCCGGTGCCGGCGAAGTCCGGCAACTGGGGCGACGCCGCGGCGATCTACCTGACGCCCGTCACCATCACCGGCTACGACGACGGCTACCGCGTCGCGGCGCCGGTCGGGAGCTTCGCGGCGAACCCGCTTGGGCTCTACGACATGGGCTCGAACGTGTTCGAGTGGACGACCGACCGCTACTCGATCTACGTCGTCGGCCCGGACTTCCTCTCGACCGACCCGGTGGGGCCGAAGACCGGCGACAACTACGTGATCCGCGGCGCGAGCTGGCTCACCGGCAAGGTGCCGGAGCTTCGGCTCGCGGCCCGCGATTCGGGCAATACCGCGCGCCCGGACCTCGGCTTCCGCATCGCGCGGTACGCGGAGTGACGGCCATGAACCGCATCCTCGCGATCCTCGCCCTGCTCGCGGCCACGGCCGCGCTCGCCATCGAGCCCCCGCAGCAGGCGCCCGGCGCAAAGCCGGCACCCGCGGCGCAGGAGACGCCGGCGCCGAAGGAAGCGCCGCCGGCGGATGAAGAGGACAAGCCCGCCGGTTCGGAACAGGCGCCCGCGAAGCCCGCCGAGCCGGCGCCCGAGGCGGACGAGGAGGAGCTCCCGCCCTTGCCGCCGGACGCGGTGCCGGCAGGTCCGCCGCCGCAGCGGTTCAACCCCTCGGAGAAGGTGCGGGCGGACTTCCCCGTCTCCTTCCCGATCGACATCTGAGGCGCCATGGCGACGATCGGCATCGAAATCGTGGATGCGGCCCTCGTAGCGGCGCGCGAGGGCCTGCGCGTCGCCTCGCATCCCGGCGTCGCGGTCCTCGGGCCGGGCGCCGTGACGACCGGCGAGGCGGCCGCGGCGGTGCAGCGCCTGACGCCCGCGCTCGCGAACGACCGCTACTGGTCCGACCTCTCCACGGAGTCCCTCGCGCGCATCGAGGAGCCGCAGCTCTCGCACGCCGATCTCGCGCACGCGCAGCTCGCCGCGCTCTGGCGCGAGGCGGCGCAGCCGGGCGACGAGGCCGCCTTCGCGCTGCCGGCGACGATGCGCCCGCGCTCGGCGGGGCTCCTCGTCGGGATCGCGCGCGCGGCCGGCATCCCGCTCGCCGGGGTCGTGGACGCCGCGGTCGCCGCCTGCGCCGGCCTCGTGGCGCGTGAGACCGTGCTGCACCTCGACGTGCAGCTGCACCAGGCGGTGCTGACCGAGATGGGCGGCGGCGACGTGCTGCGCCGGCGCCGCGTCGAGACGGCGACGCGCGCGGGCCTCAAGCCGATGCACGCCGCCTGGGCCCAGCTCGTCGCGGAGGCGCTCGTGCGCCGCACGCGCTTCGACCCCCTGCACCAGGCCGCGACGGAGCAGCAGCTGTACCTGCGCCTGCCCGGCTGGATCGCGGCGCTCGGGGAACAGGAGACGGTGGACGCCGTCGTCGAGACCGACGGCGGCAGCTTCACGGCGACCGTGCGGCGCGAGCAGTTCACGCTCGCGGCCGAGGCCTGGTACGCGCAGCTCACCGAGCTCGTGCAGGGCGTGCACCGTGTCGACGAGCCGGCGACGCTCGCGCTCTCGGCGCGCGCGGCCT
>DASSUY010000097.1:0-14131 GCA_035706525.1 Steroidobacteraceae bacterium | reverse complement strand
CCGCGCTTCGCCGGGGGCGCCTACGGCTCCTTCCTCCGCAAGGTCGACCGCTTCAGCGACCGGACGCTCTCCGTGAGCCTCCGCGAGCGCGAGGGCTACGCCGCGCGGCTGCGCGAGATCGACGTGCAGGTGCGCAAGATCGTGAAGGCGCTGGAGGCCCGCGGCTTCAAGTCGCCGTACCTCCGGACATTCGTCGTCGCCCGGATCAACCCGGTGCGCTTCATCCGCCAGAAGCCCGGCGACAGGAAGCCGCCCATGCCGATCGCGGCGGCGCTCACGCGCATGACCGCCGCGGCCCGCGGCTTCGACGTCGGCAAGGTGCGCTCGTCGGACCTCGCGCTCGTCGCTGCGCTGTCGGGCGACTGACGGTCTTCTTCACCAGGGAGTCACCGATGCCGATATCGAGGGGCTGGTTTCCGGCCGCTGCGCTCGCGGCCGGCCTCGCCGCGGCGGGCGCCGCGGCCGCGGAGGCGGCGGACCCGGGCGAGGCGGCCTTCCGCGCGCTCTACAAGGAGCTGATCGAGATCAACACCACCCGCTCGGCGGGGGACTGCACGCGCGCCGCGGAGGCGATGCGCGCGCACCTCCTGGCGGCGGGCTATCCGCCCGAGGACCTCTCGATACTCGCCCCGCCCGAGGCGCCGAAGGACGGGGCGCTCGTCGCGGTGCTGCGCGGCAAGGACCGCTCGGTGAAGCCGGTCCTGCTCCTCGCGCACATCGACGTGGTCGAGGCGAAGCGCGAGGACTGGGAACGGGACCCGTTCACGCTGCACGAGGAGAACGGCTGGTTCTACGCCCGGGGCGCGAGCGACGACAAGGCGATGGCGGCGATCTTCACGGACAGCCTCGTGCGCTACCGGCAGGAAGGCTACGTGCCGGGCCGCGACGTCAAGCTCGCTCTCACCTGCGGCGAGGAGACTGCGGGCGCGGGCCTCTTCGACAGCGTGCGCTGGCTCGTGCAGACGCAGCCCGGGGTGCTGGATGCGGCCTTCGCGATCAACGAGGGCGCGGGCGGGGAGCTGGATGCGGAGGGCAGGCCGGTCGCGCTCGGCATCCAGGCCGGGGAAAAGGTCTACCAGGACTTCGCGCTCGAGGTGCGGGACCCGGGCGGCCACAGCTCGATCCCGAAGGCGGACAACGCGATCGTCCGCCTGAGCAACGGGCTCGCGCGCCTCGGGGCGCACCGCTTCCCGGTCGCGCTGAACCCGGTGACGCGCGCGTACTTCGAGGCCATGTCGAAGCTCGCCGCGACCGCGGTCGCCCGGGACATGCGCGCGGTGCTCGCTTCGCCGCCCGACGAGGCGGCGGCGCTCCGCCTCTGGGAGGCCGACCCGGCCTGGAACGCGATGCTGCGCACGACCTGCATCGTCACGGTGATCGAGGGCGGCCACGCGCCGAACGCGATCCCGCAGCGGGTCCGGGCGAACGTGAACTGCCGGATCCTTCCGGGCGTGCCCGTCGACGACGTGCAGGCGGAGATCGCGCGCGTGCTCGCGGATCCCGCGATCACGGTCACGCCGGTGGGCGAGGGCGGCGTGCAGTCGGCAATGCCGCCGCTGTCCGAGGCGATCCTCGGGCCTGCGCGCGAGGTCGCCGCGAAGATATGGCCGGGCGTCACGCTCGTGCCCACCATGCTGCCCGGGTACACCGATGGCAAGTACCTGAACCCCGCGGGCATCCCGACCTACGGCCTGTCCGGCCTCTTCTCCGACGCCGAGGGCGACTACATCCACGGCCTCAACGAGCGCATGCGCGTGAAGTCGCTGATGGACGGGCGGCGGTTCCTGTACGAGGTCGTGAAGCTCTACGCGGATGCGAAGTAGCCGCCGCGCGGCCGTCCTCGCGCTTTCTCTCGCCGCACTCGCGGCGGGCGCGGAGGCGCACGCGATGCGCATCGACCGGGACGTCGCCGTGCCGATGCGCGACGGCGTCCTGCTGCGGGCGGACCTCTACCGGCCCGCGGGCGCGGGGCCCTTCCCGGTGCTCGTCTTCCGCACGCCGTACGGGAAGCACCACGCGGCCCTGAGCGACGGCGTGCACGCCAAAGCCGTCGCGCGAGGCTACGCCGTCCTGATGCAGGACGTGCGCGGCCGCTACGCGTCGGAAGGGCACTTCGATCCGTACCGCCAGGAACGGAAGGACGGCTACGACACCATCGAGTGGGCGGCGGCGCAGCCCTGGTCCGACGGCCGCGTGGGGACCTGGGGGCTTTCATATCCGGGCGCCGTGCAATGGCTGGCCGCGCTCGCGAAGCCGCCGCACCTCGTCTCCATGGCGCCCGCCATGACGTTCTCCTCGCCGCGCCGCTTCTTCTACATGGCGGGCCTGTTCGACCGGTCCTGGCTGCCGTGGATCTACCAGTACGCCGCCCCGGACGCGCGGCGCCGCCTCGGCATGCCGGACGAAGGGGACGCGGAGGAAACCTGGCAGCGAGTCGCCGGTGAGTACCAGTCGTTCCTGCCGCTCCGCGAGCTGCCGTGGTTGCGACGCGAGGCGCCGTACTACTTCGAGTGGCTCGCGCATCCGCCGGAGGATCCCTGGTGGGACTGGGCGGAAATCCGCGGCCGCTACGGCGAGGTCACGCCCGCCGTGCTGAATCTCAGCGGCTGGTACGACGACGCCTATGGCGTCGAGGGCGCGGCGACGAACTTCAACGGGCTCGCGAGCGCGCGGCAGGGCAGGCCGCTGCGCACGCATCTCGTGCTGGGCCCCTGGGTGCACGGCACGCCCTCGCCCGGCAGGACGAAGGCGGGCGTCCTCGAGTTCGGCCCGGAGGCGGCGATCGACTACGACGCGCTCGTGCTCGATTTCCACGACCACTACCTGCGCGGGCTTCCGAACCGTTTCGGGTCGGAGCCGCCGGTGCGCTACTTCGTCATGGGCGAGAACCGTTGGCGCGAGTCCGCGACCTGGCCGCCGCCCGCCCGCCTGCGCCCGCTCTACCTCGCGGGCGCGGACTCGGGCCGGGGCCGGCTCGTCGACTCGCCGCCCGCGAAGGAGTCGCGCGCGACGTTCGCCGCGGACCCGCTCCGTCCGGTCGCCGATCCCTACCCGTCACCAGGCGCGCACGACTACGCATCGCTCGCGGCGCGGGCGGACGTCCTGACGTTCGAGACCGCGCCGTTCGCGGCGCCGCTCACGGTCGCGGGCGAGGCGAAGGCGGTCATCCGCGCGGCCTGCGACTGCCGCGACTTCGACCTGTGGGTCCGGCTGCAGGACGTGCACCCGGACGGGCGCGCGTTCAACCTGACGGGCGCCGGCAACGACGTGGTGCGGGCGAGTTACCGCGAGGCCGGCGCCGTCCCGTCGCCGCTCGAACCCGGCCGCGCCTACGAGCTCTCGATCCCGACGCTGCTGACGGCCGTCCGCCTCGGCCGGGGCCACCGCATCCGCGTGCAGGTCTCCGCGAGCTTCGATCCGCACCTCTCGCGCAACCTGCAGACGGGCGAGTCGGAGGTCGTCTCGTCCGCGGCCCGGAGCGCCCGGATCTCGCTCATGCTCGGAGGGGCGGAAGCCTCGCGACTGATCCTGCCCGTCATCGACCCCTGAATCCGCGCCGTTCGCAAGGACCTGCCCATAGGGGCAGGCCCGCGCGCTCGCCGCGAACCCTACTCTCGCGGCAAGCCTGCACCGATCACGGACGAAGGAGCCGCCACCATGACCCCTGCACGATGGATCCGCCGCGCAGCCCCTGCCGGCCTCGCCATGCTCGTCCTTTCGCCTGCCGCGCTCGCCGCACCCGGCGATCGCGAGGGCTCCTGGGAAACGCGCCTCGGCATCATCTTCAACAATTCCGCCGACTGGGACTTCACCGGCGGCACGACCGCGGAGGTCAAGAGCGACCAGTCGCTGCTGCTCGGCCTCTCCTACCACTACAGCGACAACCTCGAGTTCGGCGGCAACGTCAACTTCGGCCAGACCGACTACGAGGCCCAGATCGCGACCGACCCCGACAATGACGGGGACCCGGACGGCAGTATCGGGGTCCGCGGCGAGTTCGAGTCGACGAACATCATGTTCGACGCGACCTGGAACTTCATGGACGGCGCCTTCTCGCCATTCGTCTCGGCGACGGCGGGTTGGGCCTGGATCGACACGAACATCGCGGACGGCCCGCCGCAGACCGGCTGCTGGTGGGATCCCTGGTGGGGATACGTCTGCGCGAACTTCCAGGACACGAAGTCGATCGACGGGCTGGCCTACGGGTTCGACGTCGGCGCGCGCTACGACGTCAGCGAGACCTTCGACGTGAAGGCGTCCTACGGCATGCGCTGGGTCGACCTCAGCCACGCCGAGGGCACGCCGGACATCGACGGCTTCACCCTGAGCATCGGCTGGAAATTCTGAGGCGGGCGCGGGGCGCGGGCGTCAGGGTGGACGCGGCGCCAGCGTGCGCGCGCGCCGCAGCCACACCGCGGCGAGCGCGCCCATGAGCACGATGCCCGCGAGGAGCATCAGCCCGCCCGTGTAGTCGTCGGTCACGCCTTTCATCACCCCGATGATGTTCGGGCCGACGAAGCCGCCGATCGCGCCGAAGGTGTTGATGAGCGCGATGCCCGCCGCGGAGGCGGAGCCCGCGAGGAAGCGGCTCGGCAGCGCCCAGAACGGCCCGCGGCCGCCGAGGTCGGCCACCGCCGTCACCGTCAGCAGCGCGAGCGCCGGCAAGGGCGACTTGACGAGCGCCGACGCGGCGAATCCGAGCGCCGCGACGAAGAGCGTCACCGCGAGGTGCCAGAAGCGCTCGCCGCTCCGGTCCGAGCTCCGGCCGATCAGCACCATGCCGACGGCCGCGAACGCGAACGGAACCGCGGCGATGAAGCCGACCTCGAGGTTCGTGAGCCCGCCGAATCCCTTGATGATCTGCGGCACCCACAGCGCGAGGCCGTAGCTGCCGGTCTGCAGCACGAGGTTGATGAAGCCGAGCACCCAGACGACGGGGTGGGCGAGCGCTGCCAGGATGCCGACCTGGTGCCGCTCGCGGGCGCGCGCCTGCTCGGATCGGATCTCGCGCACGAGCCAGGCCTTCTCGTCGTCGCGGAGCCAGCGGGCGTCCTCCGGCTTGTCGTCCAGGTAGAACAGCACGACGACGCCCAGGATCACCGCGGGCAGCCCCTCGACCAGGAACAGCCACTGCCATCCGGCGAGGCCGCCACGCCCGTCGAGTCCGAGCAGGAACCCCGCGAGCGGCCCGCCGATCACGGTCGCCATCGGGATCGCGGTCATGAACCAGGCGACGGCGCGCGCACGCTGCTTCTGCGGGAACCAGTCGCAGAGGTAGTAGATGATCCCGGGGAAGAAGCCCGCCTCCGCGACGCCGAGCAGGAAGCGCAGCACGTAGAAGCTCTCAGGCGAGCGCGCCCACATCATCGCGACGGAGAGCGCGCCCCAGGTGACCATGATCCGCGTGATCCACAGCCGCGGCCCGATGCGGGCGAGGATCAGGTTGCTCGGCACCTCGAACATCGCGTAGCCGACGAAGAAGATGCCGGCGCCGAAGCCGTACATCGCGTCGCTTAGGCCGAGGTCCTCGTTCATCTGCAGCGCGGCGAAGCCGACGTTGACGCGGTCGATGTAGGCGACCACGTAGAGCAGCAGCAGGAACGGGAGCAGGCGGCGCGTGACCCGGCGCAGGGTCGCGCGTTCGAGGCTGCCGGCGGCGGGCGCCGGCTCGGGCTCAGCGGTTATCGCCGACCTCGTCGACGGAGGCCTGGCCGGTCAGGTCGCGGCGGACGATGGCCCAGGACATGCCGACCCCGAGGATCAGCCCGAGCGCGACGAGAACGACCCAGGCCATGGTCGTCGCGTTCCGCACGTCGAGCCAGCCCCAGGACACGAACAGCCAGACGAGCGCGGCCGTGAAGGCGGCCATCAGGACGAGGCCGAGCGTGCCGATCGCCTGCATCATCGAGCGCCACAGGAAGATCCAGAGCACCAGGAGCGCGATGCCGAGCACGGCCTGCGGCGGCGTCACTCTCGGGAAGTCGCCGGCGACCCAGTGGAAGTAGCTGTGACCGGAGGGATTGAAGGTCGCGAGCACCAGCAGCATCGCGAAGCCGATGCGCCAGGCGAAGCCGCCGATCGAGATGCCGTCCACGGGCCCCTCCGCGCGAGGTCGCCGGATTATCCGGCGTTTGGCGCGCGAAGGCGAGCGACGGCGCCGGCGAGGGCGGCGATCTGTCCCGGGCCCACGCGGCAGCAGCCGCCGACCAGGGCTGCGCCCTCGGCGACCCATCCGGGCGCGAGCGCGGCGAGTCCCGCGCGCGCGGCGTCGCCGTGCCAGCGCTCGTCGCCGGCGTTCCAGGTCTCGCCGGAGTTCGGGTAGACGACGATCGGCTTGGCCGTGCCGGATTTCAGGGCGCGGATCGCATCGCTGACGACGCCCGGGTTCACGCAGTTGACGCCGACCGCGACGACCCCCGCGGCGGAATCCGCGGCGCGGGCGCAGTCCGCGAGCGGCTCGCCGTGCGAGGTGCGGCGGCCGTCGGGCGTCGTGAAGCTGAGCCAGGCACGCGCGGCGGGGTGCCGCTCGAGCAGGCGCAGGTACGCAAGCGCCTCTTCCAGCACCGGGATGGTCTCGCAGGCGAGGAGGTCCGCGCCCGCGGCGGCGAGCACCCCGAATCGCCGCTCGTGGAAGGCGACGAGCCCGTCCACGTCGAGGTCGTAGTCGCCGCGATACTCGTTGCCGTCGTGGCTGATGGCGCCGTAGGGGCCGATCGAGGCGGCGACGAAGAGCGGGCGGTCATCGTCCGGATGTTCCCGGCGATAACGGTCGCGTGCGCGCCGCGCGAGCTCGACGGAGAGCCGCAGGAGCCGCGTCGTTTCGGCTTCGTCGATGCCCGCCGCGGCGAAGCCTTCATAGCTCGCCTGGTAGCTCGCGCTGGTCGCGACCGAGGCGCCGGCCGCGTAGTAGTCGCAGTGCAGCCGCTCGATCGCCTCGGGCGACTCCTGCAGGGCCCGCGCGGACCAGAGGCGCCCCGAGATGTCGCAGCCCCGCGCTTCCAGCTCGGTCGCGAGGCCGCCGTCGAGGACCGTGGTGCCCGCCGGGAATGCCGCGGCTTCAGGCATGCCGCGATGTTACACGGCGCGGCTTCAGGCGATCAGCGCGAGCAGCCCCCGCAGGAGGTCGATCGGCCGCGGGGGGCAGCCGGGCACGTGCAGGTCGACCGGCACGACTTCGGAGACGGCGCCGACGACCGCGTAGCTGCCCGCGAAGCAGCCGCCGTCGTGCGCGCAGCCGCCGGCGGTCACGACCCATTTCGGCGCGGGCGTGGCGGCGACGGTGCGCTCGAGCGCCTCGCGCATGTTGCGCGTGACCGGCCCGGTCACGAGCAGCACGTCGGCATGGCGGGGCGAGGCGACGAAGCGCAGCCCGAAGCGCTCGAGGTCGTAGTAGGGGTTCGCGAGCGCATGGATCTCGAGCTCGCAGCCATTGCATGAGCCCGCGTCGATCTGCCGGATCGACAGGCTGCGGCCGAGCCGCTCGCGCGCCGACCGACCGAGGCCGCGGGCGAGCCGCGCGATCTCGGCTTCGTCATCGGGCGACAGCGCCTCGGTGAGGGGCGGGCGGAGCAGCGATTCGAGGAGGAGCCTGCGCATGCTTCGGCCTCAGAGATCGTGCCCGGAGTACGAGCAGTTGAACGACTTGTTGCAGAGCGGGAAGTCCGCGACGATGTTTCCCTCGACCGCCGACTCGAGCAGCGGCCACTGGAACCACGACGGGTCCCGCAGGTGGCAGCGCTCGATCCTCCCGTCGGCGCCGAGCCGCAGCCAGGCGAAGATGTCGCCGCGGAAGCCTTCGACCAGCGCCGCGCCTTCGCCTGCCCGCGGCGCCGCGGCCGCGCGGACCGGGCCGGCGGGCAGGCCGGCGAGGACCTGTTCGACGAGCGAGAGGCTCTGCTCGACCTCGCGGATGCGTATCCAGACCCGCGCGTTGACGTCGCCCTCGTCGAGCACCGGCACCTCGAAGCGCAGCGCCTCGTAGGGCGCGTAGCCCGGCGCCCGCCGCGCGTCGAATGCGCGGCCGGACGCGCGGCCGACGTAACCGCCCGCGCCGAAGCGGCGCGCGTGCTGGGGCTTGAGCACGCCGGTGCCGATCGTGCGGTCCTGCAGGGAGGCCGTGCCGTCGTAGAGCTCGACGAGCCGCGGGAAGCGCTTGCGCAGGGCGGAGACGGCCGCGGCGATGGCCGCGCCGCCGCCGCCGTCCAGGTCGCGGGACAGGCCGCCCGGCACGACCAGGTCGCGCATGAGCCGGTGGCCGAAGGCGAGGTCGGCTGCGCGCAGGAGCTGCTCGCGCAGCGCCGCGCAGTGCGCGTGGAGCAGGGAGAACGACGCGTCGTTGCAGATCGCGCCGATGTCGCCGACGTGGTTCGCGAGCCGCTCGACTTCCGCCGCGAGGGCGCGCAGCCGGTGTGCGCGCGGCGGCGGCTCGATGCCGAGCGCGGCCTCGGCGGCGCGCGCGAACGCGAGCGCGTGCGCGACGGAGCTGTCGCCGGACAGCCGGCCCGCGAGCTGCGCGCCGCGGCCGAGGTCCGCGCCGGCCATCAACCCTTCGACGCCCTTGTGCGTGTAGCCGAGGCGCGCCTCGAGCCGGACGATGGTCTCGCCGCTCACGGTGAAGCGGAAGTGGCCCGGCTCGATGATGCCGGCATGGACCGGCCCCACCGGGATCACGTGCAGCTGCTCGCCCTCGGCGGGCAGGAACGCATAGCCCTGCGCGCCGGGCGCGGATGGCGCGTCCCCCAGGGGGCGTGAGACCGGCCAGCGGCCATGGTCGAGCCAGGGACGCGGGTCCGGCGCGTCGAGGGGCTCGAGGCCGTAGAGGTCGCGGATCGCCCGCTCCGGCCGGATGGCCGGGGCGTGCAGCTCCGCGACCGACGGGAAACTCCGGTCCGGGCAGGGCAGCGTGAGCACGCCGATCGCGCCTTCGGGCTCCTCGAGGAGCGCGAGGTGGACGGCTCCTTCGTCGCCCCAGAGGCCGAGCAGCGTCTGGCTCCCCTGCGCGAGGCATTCCGCCGCCAGGATCCACGTGTCCGCATCGACCACGACGCGCGGCCAGGGCGCGTGCCCCGACGTCGCGCGGCCGCCGGCCAGCAGCTCGGCGAGCGTCGGCGCGTCGGAAACCGGCGTGGGCGTGCGCGCGTCGCTCATCCGAGCACCGCCGCGACGTGACGGAACCAGGCGACGAGCGGCGGCGGCAGGTACACGCCGGCCCCCAGCACCAGGACGAGGTGGGCATACATCGGCACGTAGGACGCGCGCGCCGGAGCGACGCTCCCGCGCACCGGGCCGAATGCCACCCCGTTCAGGCGCAGGAGCAGCGCGCCCAGCGCGACGAGCAGGCCGACGGCGAACGGCACCGCGAGCAGCTGCCCGCGCGCGAACGTCGACGTCACGATCATGAACTCGCTCATGAACATGCCGAAGGGCGGGAGTCCGGCGATCGCGACGACGCCGAGCACGAGGCCCCAGCCGAGCCAGGGATGCGAGGTCGTGAGGCCGCCGATGTCCGCGAGCTTCTGCGTTCCCTTGACCTGCGCGACGTGGCCGACCGCGAAGAAGATCGCCGACTTCGTGAGGCTGTGCAGGACCATGTGCAGGAGGCCCGCGAAGTTCGCGATCGGCCCGCCCATCCCGAAGGCGAAGGCGACGATGCCCATGTGCTCGATCGAGGAGTAGGCGAACAGGCGCTTGATGTCCCTCCGGCGGTAGAGCATGAACGCCGCGAACAGGAGCGACACGAGGCCGAGCGTCACCATCAGCGGCCCGGGCGCCAGGGCGCCCGGGTTCGCGGCGAGCAGGAGCTTGAAGCGCAGCACCGCGTAGAGCGCGACGTTCAGGAGCAGGCCCGAGAGCACCGCCGAGATGGGCGTCGGGCCCTCCGCGTGCGCGTCGGGCAGCCAGGCGTGCAGCGGCGCGAGGCCCACCTTCGTGCCGTAGCCGAGCAGCAGGAAGACGAAGGCGAGGTTCAGCATCGACGCGTCGAAGGTCGCGGCGTGCTGCACCAGGACCGACCACATCATGGCGTCGCGCCCGGGCCCGACGACCGGGTGGGCGGCCATGTAGACGAGGATCGTGCCGAAGAGCGCGAGCGCGATGCCGACGCTGCCGAGGATGAAGTACTTCCACGCGGCCTCGAGCGCCTCGCGCGTGCGGTAGATGCCGACCATCACGACCGTCGTCAGGGTGGCGAGCTCGACGGCGACCCACATGAGGCCCACGTTGTTCGCGAGCAGCGCGAGGTTCATCGCGAACATCAGCGCCTGGTACATCGCGTGGTAGAACCGCAGGTGCACCGGCGCGAGGCGCCCCGTGTCCAGCTCGTGCTGGATGTAGCTCGCGCTGAACACGCTGGTCGTGAACCCGACGAGCGTGCCGAGCACGATGAACACGATGTTGAGGTCGTCCACGATCAGGTACGGGCCGGGCGGCGGCCGCTCGCCGGCCAGCAGCGCGAGCGCGGCCGCGAAGGTCGCGAGCGCGGCCAGGACGTTGAGCCGCGCGGTGAGCCGGTAGCCGGGGAGCGCGGCGAGCAGCAGCGCCGCGGCCAGCGGGACGGCGAGTATCGCGCGGATCGCGAGCTCGTCCGTCCCGGTCACGGCTGCTCCCCGCGGTGGCGGTCGAGGGCGTGGACGTCGACCGTGTCGAAGCGCTCCCGGATGCGGAACAGGAAGATCCCGATCACGATGAAGGCGATCAGGATCGAGAAGGCGACGCTGATCTCGACGACGAGCGGCATGCCTTTCGCCCCGGTCGCGGCGAGCACGAGCCCGTTCTCGAGCGACATGAAGCCGACGACCTGGCTCACGGCGTTGCGCCGCGTCACCATCATCAGCATGCCGAGCAGCACCACGGCCAGCGCGAACGCGAGGTCCTCGCGCGCGAGCGGGTCGGCGCCCTCCGTGACCTGCAGCATGACCGCGATGGACAGCGCGACGAGCATCATCCCGGCGAGCATCGTCGGGCCGATGCCGATCACGGTCTCGACCTCGCGGTGGATGCCGAGCCGCCGGATCATGCGGTGCAGCGCGAGCGGGATCGCGACCGCCTTGAACAGGAAGGCGATTCCCGCCGTCAGGAACAGGTGCGGCGCTCCCTGCACCTCCGCCTGCCAGCCGACGGACGCCGCGAGCACGAGCGCGTGCAGCGCGAAGATGTTGAGCAGCGCGCTCAGCCGGTCCTGGTAGAGCATCATGAAGCTGACGAGCACGAGGCCGCCGGCCAGCACGTGAGCGACGTCGAGCGCGAGGGTGCCGCTCACAGGCTCCTCGACACGAACATGAGCAGGGTCGCGAGCAGGCCGAGCATCAGCGCGGCGCCCAGGAATTCCGGCACGCGGAAGACGCGCATCTTCGCGATCACCGTCTCGAAAAGCGCCAGCAGGAAGCCCGCCGCGGCGAGCTTCGCGAGCCAGGTCGCTGCGCCGACGGCGAGCGCCGCGGGCGATGCGGACGCCTGCGCGAGCCCCCAGGGCAGGAACAGGCAGGCGACCAGGGAGACGTAGAGCAGGAGCTTCATCGACGCCGCGAACTCGATCATCGCGAGGTGGCGGCCGGAGTACTCGAGCACCATCGCCTCGTGCACCATCGTGAGCTCCAGGTGCGTCGCCGGGTTGTCCACGGGGATGCGCGCGTTCTCGGCGATGCCGACGATCAGGAGGGCGACCAGCGCCATGCCGAGCGAGACGCGAAGGCCGACCTCGGGCGAGCTCATGAAGGCCGCGACGGTGGACAGCTGCGTGGAGCCCGCGACCAGGGCGAGCGTGAAGGCGATCAGGAGCATCGCGGGCTCGGCGAGCGTCGCGATCATGACCTCGCGGCTCGAGCCGATGCCGCCGAAGGCGGTGCCGACGTCCATGCCGGCGAGCGCGAGCAGGAAGCGCGCGCTGCCGAGCAGCGCGATCACCGCGATCAGGTCGGCGCTCCAGCTGTACATGAGGCCCGTGGCGAACGTCGGCACGAGCGCGGCGGCGACCCAGGTCGTCGCGAACACGAGGTAGGGCGTCGAGCGGAACAGCCAGGACGCGTTCCCGGCCACCACCGCTTCCTTGCGCGCGAGCCGCAGCAGGTCGCGCCAGGGCTGCAGCATGGAAGGGCCGCGGCGGCGCTGCAGCCTCGCCTTCAACGTGCGCACGTAGCCCGTCAGCAGCGGGGCGAGCAGCAGCACGAGCGCCACCTGCGCCGCCTGCGTCAGCAATGCGCGCATCAGGTCCACAGGGCGAGCACCAGGAGCAGCGACACGAGCGCGAGGAAGACGAGGCTGAGGTAGCGGCGGATCGTGAGGAACTGCAGCACGTTCAGCCGCCCGGCGGCGTAGCCGACCGCGGCCGCGACCGGCTCATAGAATGCGTTCCAGAGGCGATCGCGCGACTCGGCGACGTGGCGCGCCGGCGCCGTGCCGCCCGGCGGCGGCATCTCGACCGTCTCGCGCGCCGCGAACAGCCAGGTGCCGTACACGCGCTGCAGCGGCTCCGCGAAGCCGGTCGCCGTGTACTGCGTCGCCGGGTCCGGGTCCGGCCGCCCGCAGTCCCAGGCGGGCGCGAGGCGGCGTTCCCGCGAGGCGAGGCGGTGGACGACGGCGGCGGCGAGCGACGCAGCCAGGACGATGAACGTGAACACCAGCCAGCCGTTGTAGGAACTCCGTCCCTCCGAGACGGGGACGATCGAGAGCCACTCGACCGCGGCCTGCCGCGGCATGGCCGTGCCGAGCAGCGAGTGGCTGACGGGCGAGAGCGCGTCCATCACGAATCCCGGCAGGACCCCCGCCGCGAGGCAGGCGGCCGCGAGCGCGAAGAGCGCGGAGAGGGAGACCGCGTCGGTCTCGCGCGCGGCCTCGGCCTGCCCCGATCGCGGACGTCCGAGGAAGGCGATGCCGAAGGCGCGGACGAAGCAGGCGGCGGCGAGCGCGGCCGCGAGCGCCAGCATCCCGCCGACCGCGGGCACCATGATCTTGAGCGCCCACTGGGGCAGCTCCGGGCTCTGCAGGACGGCCTGGATGAGGAGCCACTCCGAGGCGAAGCCGTTGAGGGGCGGCAGCGCCGAGATCGCGGCGCAGCCGACGAGGAAGGCGAAGGCCGTCTTCGGCATGCGGCGTATCAGGCCGCCCTGCCGCTCGAGGTCGCGCTCGCCCGTCGCCGACTGGACGGCGCCCGCGCCGAAGAACAGGAGGCTCTTGAACAGCGAGTGGTTGAAGGCGTGGAAGAGCGCCGCCGTCAGCGCGAGCGCGGCGGCGCCGGCGAGCCCGTTCGCCTGGAAGGCGAGCGCGAGCCCCAGGCCGATGAAGACGATGCCGACGTTCTCGACGGTGCTGTACGCGAGCAGGCGCTTGAGGTCCCGCTGCGTGAGCGCATAGAGCACGCCGACGACCGCGGTCGCGCCGCCGACGAGCAGAACGAGGAAGCCCCACCACCAGCCCGGCGCCCCGAGCAGGTCGAAACCGATGCGGATGAAGCCGTAGATCGCGACCTTCGTCATCACGCCGCTCATGAGCGCCGACACCTGCGACGGCGCCGCGGGGTGTGCGAGCGGGAGCCAGGCATGCAGCGGCACGAGGCCCGCCTTCGCGCCCGCCCCCGCGAGCGCGAGCACGAGCGCGGCGGCGACCGTCGCAGGCGCGTGGGGCGAGGCGCGTATCGCGTCGAAGGCGTAGTCGCCGCCCGCGGCCAGCAGCCCGAAGGCGAGGAGGAGGGCGAACGTGCTGAATCCCGCCATGAGCAGGTAGACGAATCCCGCGCGCGCGTTGCCGGCATCCTCGTGATGCGCCATCACGAGCGCCCAGGAAACCAGCGACATGAATTCCCAGGACAGGAGGAAGGCGAAGGCGTCGTCGGCGAGCAGCACGAGCTGCATGGCCGCGAGGAAAAGGGGAAAGATCGGAAGCACGCGACCCGGCGCCGGCTCGTGCCGGCCATAGCCGAGCGCGAAGAGCGAGGCCGCCGCCCCGCCCGTGCCCGCGAGCGCGACGAAGAATGCGGACAGCGCATCCAGCCGGAACAGCGCCCCCATCCAGGGCAGCCCGAGCGCGAGCCAGGCTCGCGAGTCCGTCGCCCCGCCGAGGAGGTGGGCGAGGGCGATCGCAGCCATGGCAACGCTGACTGCCAGTGCGCCGCCATACACGACGAGGCGCCCGGCGCGCC
>DASSUY010000096.1:0-32231 GCA_035706525.1 Steroidobacteraceae bacterium | reverse complement strand
CCGTGCGCCCGACGCCGCGCGTGCGATGCACGGCGCCCGCGGGGACGACCGCGCACTGCAGCGGCCCGAGGGCCAGCTCGCGGCCGTCGTCCAGCTCGATCTCGAGCCGGCCTTCGAGGACGAGGAACAGCTCGTCGGAATGCGGATGGCGGTGCCAGGGGTATTGCCCGTCCAGCACGGCGAGCCGGAGGCAACTGCCGTTGACCTGGCTGATGACCTGGTTCCGGTAGGCGTTGCCGACGGCATCCGCTTCCCCGGCGAGGTCCACCACCACGAGCGGCGGGAAGCGCACGGGCTCGCGTGCGTAAGCTTCCGCCGAAGGAACTGAAAGCGTCATCGGCCACCTCCGTTGCCCCGTTCTACGCCCGTCGCGGCCTTTAATCACCCGGCGCGCCTTGTTGAACGCCGCGCCCGGCCGCCCGCCCCTCGCATGACAACCCGGCCCCTCTTTAGGCATCCTACGCAATCTTTTTTCCAGCCGGGACCGCCACATGCCGCCGTCAAAGGGAAGCCTGAGCAATATCGAGATCGCCCAGCAGGCGAGGATGAAGCCGATCGTCGCCCTCGCGAAGGAGCGGCTCGGCATCCCGGAAGAACACCTCTCGCCGTACGGCCATTACAAGGCCAAGGTCTCGCTCGACTACTGCGCGAAGCTCGAGGACCGCAAGCCCGGCAAGCTCATCCTCGTGACCGCCATCTCCCCCACCCCGGCGGGCGAAGGCAAGACGACGACGACGGTCGGCCTCGGCGACGCGCTGAACCGAATCGGCAAGAAGGCCATGATCTGCCTGCGCGAGCCCGCGCTCGGCCCCGTGTTCGGCATGAAGGGCGGCGCCGCGGGCGGCGGCTACTCGCAGGTCGTGCCGATGGAGGACATCAACCTCCACTTCACCGGCGACTTCTCCGCGATCGCGCTCGCGAACAACCTGCTCGCGGCGATGATCGACAATCACATCCACCACGGCAACGCCTGCGGCTTCGACGTGCGGCGCATCACCTGGCGCCGCGTCGTCGACTGCAATGACCGTGCGCTGCGCGACATCGCGATCGGCCTCGGCGGCCCGGGCAACGGCTACCCGCGCCAGGACGGCTTCGACATCGTCGTCGCCTCGGAGATCATGGCGATCTTCTGCCTCTCGACGAGCCTCAAGGACCTCAAGGAACGGCTCGGCAAGATCGTCGTCGGCTACACCCGCGACCAGAAGCCGATCCTCGCCCGCGACATCAAGGCGGCCGGCGCCATGGCGGCGCTGCTCAAGGACGCGCTCGCGCCGAACCTCGTGCAGACGCTCGAGAACAACCCGGCCTTCATCCACGGCGGCCCCTTCGCGAACATCGCGCACGGCTGCAATTCCGTCATGGCGACGAAGACCGCGCTGAAGCTCGCCGACTACGTCGTGACCGAGGGCGGCTTCGGCGCCGACCTCGGCGCCGAGAAGTTCGTGGACATCAAGTGCCGCAAGGCCGGCCTCAGGCCGGACGCCGCGGTGATCGTCGCGACCGTGCGCGCGATCAAGTACCACGGCGGCGTCGAGGTCCCCGACCTCGGCAAGGAGAACCTGAAGGCCCTGCAGGCCGGCATCGCGAACCTCGACCGGCACATCGACAACGTGCGCGACGTCTGGGGCCTGCCCTGCCTGGTCGCGATCAACCACCGCGCCGAGGACAGCGAGGCGGAGGTGAAGTGGCTGCAGGAGCGCGCGACGCACCACGGCGTGAAGGTGATCCTCGCGAGGCACTACGCGGAAGGCGGCAAGGGCGCGGTGGATGTCGCGAAGGAAGTCGTCGAGCTCTGCAGCCACCCGAACTACTTCAAGTTCACCTACGACGAGAAGGAGACGCTCTGGGACAAGATGAAGGCGGTCGCCACGAAGATCTACGGCGCCTCCGACATCACCGCGGACAGCAAGGTGCGCGGCCAGATCCGGCAGCTTCAGGAGGCGGGATACGGTCACTACCCCGTGTGCGTCGCGAAGACCCAGTACTCCTTCTCGACCGACCCGAAGCTGCGCGGCGCGCCGACGGGGCACGTCGTGAACGTCCGCGAGGTGCGCCTGGCCGCCGGCGCGGAGTTCATCGTGATGATCTGCGGCGACATCATGACGATGCCCGGCCTGCCGGTGACCCCGGCGGCGAACAACATCGACGTCTCCGACGACGGGAAGATTACGGGGCTGTTCTAGGGCCGATCACGCGGTCGACCCAGGCATCGCAGAGCGCGGCCGCATCCTTCGGCCGGTAGCTGCCCGGGTCGAGGCAGAACTTGAGCCAGAGCCCGTCGAGCAGCGCGACGAGGCCCGTCACCGTCAGGTCCGAGTCGGGCGGCGCGCGCCCGCGCTCGCGCGCGAGGTCGGCGAGCAGCCGGCCGAGCACGTCGCCGTAGCCGCCCGATTCCTCCTGGTGCACCGCCCGCATCTCGGGCGAGACCTGCACGAGGCTCCAGTACACGACCCAGGCGGTCAGCACCTGCGGGTCGAGGTTCGGGCTCGAGAAGAACGCGTCGAAGTAGGCGCGCAGGCGCGACCGCGGGTCGGGCGGCGCCCTCTCGACCGCCGCCTCGAAGCTCTTCGCGAGCCGGCGGCTGAAGGCGCGGTAGCTCTCGGCGACGAGGCCGTCCTTGTTCGGGAAGTAGTGGTTGATGAGCCCGATCGAGACGCCCGCCTCGGCGGCGATGCGCCGCACGGAGAGCCCCTCGTGCCCCCAGCGCTTCAGGCTCTCGATCGCGGCGTCGACGAGCGCCTCGCGCCGGTCGGCCGCGACCTGCCGCTCGTAGCGGGGCTGGCGCGCGGCGCTCACTGGGGACGCGGCGCCTTGCGGTTGAGGCTCCAGCCCCTCGGCGGCGGCGTGCCCTCGCGGCATTCGGGGAAGAGCGCGCGCATGCGCCGCCCGAAGCTGCGCAGGCACACCTCGCCCTCGCCCAGCGGGCCCGTCGTGTAGCTCGAGGACGCCATGCCCGCCTGCACGCGCTCGATGAGGTCCTTGTCCTCGACGTTGACGAGCCGGTTGATGCGCCAGTTGAGCTTGCGCAGCGCCTTCATCTCGCGCCGCTCGTCCGGCAGGCCGTAGTTGATGTAGCGCAGCGTCGTCTCGGTCGGCGAGACCGGCACGAACTGCATGAAGTCGATCTGGTCGGGATACAGCTCGATCGCGGCGTTCGGCCACAGCTTGTAGTAGCTCCAGGTCGCGCCCTCGGCGAGGCCGAGGTCCGCGAGCAGCTTCTGGTACATCCGCTCGGACAGGCGCGGCGACGGCGTGTCGAGCACCTCGCCCCACATCTTGTCCACCCACTCCTTCGCCTCGATCGAGTACGTCCTGCCGAACACGCGCGAGAGGCCCGGGTGGGCGACCGGGATGTGCAGGCCGTCGCTGTAGTTGTCCGCGACGTTCTTCCAGTTCACGTGGCGCGTGATCGTGCGCGCGGGGCCGAGGGGCTTCAGCGCCTCGAGCGGCGCCGACGCGAGCTCGGCGGCATAGGGCGCCATCTGGTCGGCGACCGAGGGCAGGCCCGGCGCGAAGCGCACGAACACGAAGCCGCGCCAGATTTCCTGCTCGACCTCGGCGAGGCCGTAGTTCGCGGGGTCGAGGCCCGGGTAGCTCGAGCGCAGCGGCAGGCCGACGAGCCGCCCGTCGGTCGAATAGGTCCAGGCGTGGTAGGGGCAGGTGATGCGCTTGCCGCAGTTGCCCTGCCCGCCGTCCACCAGGCGGGCCGCGCGGTGGCGGCAGACGTTATGGAAACTGCGCACCCGGCCGTCCGTGCCGCGGACCACCAGGATCGACTCGTTCAGGAACTTGTAGGTGAGGTAGTCGCCGGCAGACGGCACGTCGTTGACGTGGCAAACGAGGTGCCAGCTCTTGCGGAAGATGAGCTGGCGCTCCAGCTCGAAGAATTCCGGGTCCGAATAGGCCCAGCCCGGGAGGCTGAAGTCCTCGTCCGTGCGAAGATCGGGGGCGGCGGACCGTTCCGGATGAATGCGTGCGTTCATAGTTGAACGATCGTACAATAAGGTCTGCCAGGGGTCAATTCGGGAAGGCGCGAAATGAGACCGACGATCCAGATCCTGGAGCCCGCGCAGATCGCGGCGGTGCTCGCGGAAGCGAAGAAGCTGATGGCCGAGGTCGGGATGGACATCCGCGGGCCGAGGCTGCGCCAGCGGCTGATCGACGCGGGCCTCCCGACGGACGCGAACGGGCGCGTGCTCTTCCCGCAGGACGTCGTCGACCGCGCGATCGAGACCGCGCCGAAGTCGTTCACCCTCTTCGACCGCGACGGCAGGCCGCACGCCGAGATCGGCGGCTGGAACGTGCACTTCGTGCCGGGCTCGAGCGGCCTCAAGGTCATGGACCACCGCACGGGCGAGACGCGGCTCGCGAACTCGACCGACTTCATCGAGTACGCGCGCCTCTGCGACGGGCTGCCGCACATCCCCTACCTCGCCACCGCGTTCTCGACCAACCACGACATCGAGCCGCAGGTCTCCGACGCCTGGCGCCTCTACATGGTGCTGACGACCACGAAGAAGCCGGTCGTCTCCGGCGCCTTCGGCGAGCACGGCGTGCCGCGGATGGCCGAGATGATGCAGCTGTTCCGCCGCGACCGCGCGGAGCTCGTCGCGAAGCCGATGTCGATCTTCACGATCACGGCGACCGGCAACTTCCGCTTCGGCGAGGACTCCTGCCAGAACCTGCTCGACTGCGTCGAGGCCGGCATCCCGGTCGAGATCGTGCCGGTGACGCTGATGGGCCTGATCGCGCCCGTCACGCTCCTCGGCGCCTGCGTGTTCCACTGCGTGGACGTGCTGACCGGCATCACGATGGCGCAGGTCGTGAAGCCGGGCGCGCCCGTCCTCTTCGGCGGCGCGCCGGCGACCTTCCACATGCGCGCGGCCAGCGCGCCGATGGCGGCGATCGAGGCGCAGCGGCTCAACGTCGCCTACGTCGCGATCGCGAAGTCGCTCGGCCTGCCGACGCAGGCCTACATGGCCCTCTCCGACGGCAAGTTCCTGGACGCGCAGGCGGGCGCGGAGACGATGACGAGCGCGATGCTCGCGGCGCTCGCGGGCGTCAACTCGGTCTCGGGTCCGGGCATGCTCGACTTCGTGCTGACCTTCAGCCTGCCGAAGCTCGTCTTCGACAACGAGGTCTGCGGGCAATGCCTCAACTTCGTGCGCGAGACGCGGGTGCTCGAGGACATCCCCGCGCGCAGCCTCGTCGACGAGGTGCGCGCCAACGACCACCTCATCACCTCCGAGCACACGCTGAAGTACTGGCCTCAGGAGCTCTACCTCACGGACCCCGTGATCGACCGCGACAACCGCGAGACCTGGATGAAGGGCGGCTCGATGGAGCTGCAGGCCCGCGCGAACGAGCAGGTGGAGAAGCGCCTCGCCGCCTACGTGCAGGTCGAGACCGACCCGGCCGCGGACGCGGAGATGCGCCGCATCATCAAGGCCGGCTTCAAGTCGCAGACGGAGCTGCCGACGCTGCCGCCGCCGCCCGAGCACGCGGCGAACGAGGCTGCGCCGGCGCGCCGCCGCATGGGGCGCCGACCGCGCTAAACTGGACGATCACGGAGCGGCGACCCCACCGATGAACCCCATCGCCCGCATGCAGTCCGTCCGGCAGGTCTCGATCGACGCGATGCGCGACGACCGGCTGACCGCGCGCGAGGACACGGTCGTGGTCGAGGAGCCGCTCGAGATCCGCATCGCGCGCGCGGGCGAGTTCGGCATGGGCACGGCCATTTCCATCACGATGCGCACGCCCGGGCAGGACGTCGACCTCGCCGTCGGGTTCCTGCACGGCGAGGGGATCGTGCGCTCGCGCGAGGACATCGCGGACGTCCGCCCCTGCGGCCCGACCGGCAACATCATCAAGGTGGAGCTCGCGCCGGGCGTCGAGCTCGACCCCGCTCGGCTGCAGCGGAACTTCTACACGACCTCGAGCTGCGGCGTCTGCGGTACGGCCTCGCTGGACGCGGTCGAGCGGATGATGCGCTCGCCGCGCGTCGACGCCGCGCTCCGGGTCGGGGCCTCGCTGCTCGAGACGCTCTCCGACCGCGCGCGCGCCGGCCAGGACGTGTTCCGCGAGACCGGCGGGTTGCACGCGGCCTGCCTCTTCGACGAGCGCGGGAACCTCACGGACCTGCGCGAGGACGTCGGCCGCCACAATGCGCTCGACAAGCTCGTCGGCAAGCGCCTGCTCGCGGGCGAGCTGCCGCTCTCGCGCTCCATCCTCTTCCTGTCCGGCCGCGCGAGCTTCGAGCTGCTGCAGAAGGCCTCCGCGGCCGGCATCCCCGCGGTGGCCGCGGTCGGCGCGCCCTCCTCGCTCGCGATCGACCTCGCGGAGCGCACGGGCATCCTGCTGGTCGGCTTCCTGCGCGGCCGGTCGTTCAACGTCTACGCACACCGGGAGCGGCTGCAATGAGCGCGACGGCGATTCCCGCGGCGGCATTCGACGAGCAGCGAATCCTCGCGATCGTCGAGCGCCATCGCCACCAGGACGGGCCGCTGATCGAGATCCTGCACGACGTGCAGGCGGAGTTCGGCTGCGTGCCGCAGGGCGCGGTCGCGACGCTCGCCCGCGCGCTGAACCTCTCGCGCGCCGAGGTCTACGGCGTCGTCACCTTCTACCACCACTTCCGCACGAAGCCGCCGGGCCGCCGCGTGCTGCAGATCTGCCGCGCCGAGTCCTGCCAGGCCGCCGGCGGGCGCGCCCTCGAGAAGCATGCCGTGGCGCGCCTCGGCGTCGGCTTCGGCGGGACGACGCCGGACGGGCGGATGACGCTGGAGGCGGTCTACTGCCTCGGGCTCTGCGCCTGCTCGCCGGCCGCGATGCTCGACGGCGAGGTCCACGGGCGCCTGACGAAGGAGCGGCTCGACGCGCTCCTCGACGCGGACGCGGCGGTGAAGGCATGAGCACGACGGTCTGGGTGCCGCGCGACGCGGGCGCGCTCGCGCTGGGCGCGGAAGCGGTCGCGAAGCGGATCGCGTCGGAGGCCAAGGCCGCGGGCGCCGACGTCAAGGTGCGCCGCAACGGCTCGCGCGGCCTCTACTGGCTCGAGCCGCTCGTCGAGGTCGAGACCGCGGGCGGCCGCGTCGCCTACGGGCCCGTGACCGAGGCGGACGTGAAGGGCCTCGTCGCGGCGGGATTGTTCTCGGGCGGCGCGCACGCGCTCGCCCTCGGGCCCGTCGAGCGGCATCCCTGGCTCGCCTCGCAGCAGCGGCTGACGTTCGCGCGCGCCGGGCGCATCGACCCGCTCGACCTCGGCGCCTACCGCGCCTCGGGCGGCTACCGCGGGCTCGCGCGCGCGCTCGAGATCGGCGCCGAGGCGACGGTCGCCGAGGTGCTGGAGTCGGGCCTGCGCGGCCGCGGCGGCGCCGCCTTCCCGACCGGCATCAAGTGGCAGACCGTGCTGCGCCAGCCGCCCGGCCGGAAGTACGTCACCTGCAACGCCGACGAGGGCGACTCCGGCACGTTCTCGGACCGCATGCTGATGGAAGGCGACCCGTTCTCGCTGATCGAGGGCATGACGATCGCGGGCGTCGCGGTCGGCGCGACCCGCGGCTACATCTACCTGCGCGTGGAGTACCCGCATGCGGCGGCCGTCCTGAAGGAAGCGATCGCGGCCGCGCGCGCGGCCGGCTGCCTCGGTCCGGACGTCCTGGGCAGCGGCAAGGCCTTCGAGCTGGAGGTCCGGCTCGGCGCCGGCGCCTACATCTGCGGCGAGGAGACCTCGATGCTCGAGAGCCTCGAGGGCCGGCGCGGCGAGATCCGCGTGCGCCCGCCGCTGCCCGCCGAGAAGGGGCTGTTCGGCGCGCCCACCATCGTCAACAACGTGATCACGCTCGCGACGGTGCCGACGATCCTCGCGGACGGCGCGGCGGCCTACAAGGAATTCGGCCAGGCGCGCTCGCGCGGGACGATCCCGCTGCAGCTCGCCGGCAACGTGCGCCGCGGCGGCCTCGTCGAGCGCGCCTTCGGGCTCACGATCCGCGAGCTGCTCGAGGACTACGGCGGCGGCACGATGAGCGGCCGGCCGGCGCGCGCGGTGCAGATCGGCGGCCCGCTCGGCGCCTACGTGCCCGCCTCGCAGTTCGACCTGCCGCTCGAGTACGAGGCGCTGGCCGCGGCGGGCGCGATGCTCGGCCACGGCGGCGTGGTCGTCTTCGACGACACGGTGAACATGCTCGACATGGCGCGCTACGCGATGGAGTTCTGCGCGATCGAGTCCTGCGGGAAGTGCACGCCCTGCCGCATCGGCTCGACGCGCGGCGCGGAGGCGCTCGCCGCGATCGGCCGCGGCGAGGACCGCGAGCGCCACATTGGTCTCGTCGAGGAGCTCTGCGATACCATGATCCAGGCGTCCCTGTGCGGCCTCGGGGGCATGACCCCCTTCCCCGTGCAGAGCGCCCTGAAGCACTTCCCGGAAGACTTCGGGCTGCGGACGCGAGGAGGCTAGGGTGTATTCGATCGACTATCGCGACCTCGGCACGCCGCCTGCGGCGTCCGACGAGCCGGTCACGCTCGAGATCGACGGCGCGACCGTGACGGTGCCCGCGGGCACCTCCGTGATGCGGGCGGCGGCGCTCGCCGACACGCGGATCCCGAAGCTCTGCGCCACGGATTCGCTGAAGTCCTTCGGCTCCTGCCGGCTGTGCCTCGTCGAGATCGAGGGCCGCAAGGGCTTCCCCGCCTCCTGCACGACGATCGTCGCGCCCGGCATGAAGGTGCGCACGGACTCACCGCGCATCCGGCAGCTGCGCCGCGGCGTGGTCGAGCTCTACGTCTCCGACCACCCGCTCGACTGCGACGACTGCCCCGCCAACGGCCACTGCGAGCTGCAGGACGCCGCCGAGGTCACGGGCATCACGCATTCGCGCTGGTCCCCGGGCGCGACGCAGCGCGGCCAGACGCCGGACGTAAGCAACCCCTACTTCGACTTCAACCCGGACCTGTGCATCGTCTGCTCGCGCTGCGTCCGGGCCTGCGACGAGACGCAGGGCACGCTCGCGCTCACGATCGAGGGGCGCGGTTTCCATTCGCGCGTCGCGGCGAGCGAGCGCCAGCCCTTCCTCGTCTCCGAGTGCGTCTCCTGCGGCGCCTGCGTGGAGGCCTGCCCCACCGCGGCCCTCACCGAGAAGTCGCTGGCCCAGCTCGGCCAGCCGACGGAGGCCGTCACGACCACCTGCGGCTACTGCGGCGTCGGCTGCTCGCTGAACGCGGAGGTGAAGCAGGAGACGGTCGTGCGCATGGTGCCGAACCGCAACGGCGCCGCGAACCAGGGCCACGCCTGCGTGAAGGGACGCTTCGCCTGGGGCTACGCGACCCACAAGGACCGCGTGACCAAGCCGATGATCCGCGAGAAGATCACGGACCCCTGGCGCGAGGTCAGCTGGGAGGAGGCGATCGACCACGCCGCCCGCGAGTTCCGCCGCATCCAGCAGAAGCACGGCCGCCACTCGATCGGCGGCATCACCTCCTCGCGTTGCACGAACGAGGAGACCTACCTCGTCCAGAAGCTCGTGCGCGCGGCGATGCAGACCAACAACGTCGACACCTGCGCGCGCGTCTGCCATTCGCCGACCGGCTACGGCCTCAAGCACACGCTCGGCGAGTCCGCGGGCACGCAGGCCTTCACCTCCGTGCAGAAGGCGGACGTCATCGTCGTCATCGGCGCAAACCCGACGGACGGCCACCCGGTGTTCGGCTCGCAGCTGAAGCGCCGCCTGCGCCAGGGCGCGAAGCTCATCGTGATCGACCCGCGCGCCATCGACCTCGTGCGCTCGCCCCACGTCGAGGCGGCGCAGCACCTGCAGCTGCGCCCGGGCACGAACGTCGCCGTGATCAACGCGCTCGCGCACGTGATCGTGACCGAGGGCCTCGCGAAGGAGGACTACGCGCTCGCCCGCTGCGAGCCGAAGTCCTGGCAGGACTGGAAGGCCTTCATCTCCGACCCGCGCCACTCGCCCGAGGCCACCGAGGCCGTCACCGGCGTGCCGGCGGCCCGCGTGCGGGACGCCGCGCGCACCTACGCGGGGGCGCCGAACGGCGCGATCTACTACGGCCTCGGCGTCACGGAGCACAGCCAGGGCACGACCATGGTCATGGGCATCGCGAACCTCGCGATGGCGACCGGCAACCTCGGCCGCGAGGGCGTCGGCGTGAACCCGCTGCGCGGGCAGAACAACGTCCAGGGCTCCTGCGACATGGGGTCGTTCCCGCACGAGCTGCCGGGCTACCGGCACGTGTCGGACCCGGCCGTGCGCAGCGCCTTCGAGGCGGCCTGGAACGTGTCCCTGCTCGACGAGCCGGGCCTGCGCATCCCCAACATGTTCGAGGCGGCCCTCGACGGCAGCTTCCGCGGCCTCTACATCCAGGGCGAGGACATCCTCCAGTCCGACCCGAACACGAACCACGTCTCCGCGGCGCTCGCCGCGATGGAGTGCGTCGTCGTCCAGGACATCTTCCTGGTCGAGACCGCGCGCTTCGCGCACGTCTTCCTGCCCGGCTCGTCCTTCCTCGAGAAGGACGGCACGTTCACGAACGCGGAGCGGCGCATCTCGCGCGTGCGCAAGGTGATGGAGCCTCTCGCCGGCTACGCCGACTGGGAGATCACGATGTTGCTCTCCCGCGCGCTCGGCTACCCGATGGACTACTCGCATCCCTCCGAGATCATGGACGAGATCGCCCGGCTCACGCCGACCTTCACCGGCGTGACCTACGAGAAGCTCGACCGCCTCGGCAGCATCCAGTGGCCCTGCAACGACGCGGCGCCGGACGGCACGCCGACCATGCACGTCGGCGAGTTCGTGCGCGGCAAGGGCAAGTTCTACCGGACCGAGTACGTGCCGACGGAGGAGCGCTCCACCAGCCGCTACCCGCTGCTGCTGACCACCGGCCGCGTGCTGTACCAGTACAACGTCGGCACGCAGACGCGCCGCACGAAGAACATCGCCTGGAAGCCGGAGGACGTGCTCGAGATCCATCCCGACGACGCCGAGGCGCGGGGCATCCGCGACGGCGACCTCGTCGGCGTCGCGAGCCGCGCGGGCGAGATCGTCGTGCGGGCGGCGCTGACGCGCCGCATCGCGCGCGGCGTGGTGTACACGACGTTCCACTTCCCGGAGTCCGGCGTGAACCTCGTGACCACCGAGAACTCGGACTGGGCGACCAACTGCCCCGAGTACAAGGTGACGGCCGTCGAGGTCGTGAAGGTCACGCAGCCCGACGCCTGGCGAGACCGCGTGCGCACGCAGCGCGCCGCGCGGCACGGCGCTTCCGCCCATGCGGGCTGAGCCCGCGCCATGAACGTCCAGCTGCTCGTCAAGATGGCGAACGACATCTCGAACTTCTTCGCCGCCGAGCCCGACGAGAAGGCCGCGGTCGACCTGGTCGCCAACCACCTGAAGAAGTTCTGGGAGCCGCGGATGCGCGAGCAGATCCGCGGCTACGTCGCGGGCGGCGGCGCCGGCCTCTCCTCGATCGCGCTGCAGGCCGTCAAGCGCCTCGCCTGACCTCGTAGCAGGAGTGCACGCGCGGATCGCGCGCGAAGTCGGGGGGGATGGTCGCCTTCGTGATGTCCCTGGCCTCGAGGCCCGCCAGCGCCTCGAGGTCGAGCCTGAACTTGCGGAAATTCGTCGAGAAGAGGAGCAGCCCGCCCGGCGACAGCAGCCGCGAGGCGGCGCGGATCAGCTCCACGTGGTCGCGCTGCACGTCGAACTCCCGCTCCATGCGCTTCGAGTTGGAAAAGGTCGGCGGGTCCAGGAACGCGAGGTCGAAGGTGCCCGCGGGCGCGCCGGCGAGCCAGGCGAGGCAGTCGGCCTGGACGAGGCAGTGTTCGTCGCCGGCGAAGCCGTTGACCGACAGGTTCCGCCTGGCCCAGTCGAGGTAGGTGCGGGACATGTCGACGCTCACCGTCGAGGCCGCGCCGCCCGCGGCGGCATGGACCGTCGCCGCGCCCGTGTAGCAGAAGAGGTTCAGGAACCGCTTGCCCTGCGCGAGGGCGCGGATGCGTGCGCGGGTCTTGCGGTGGTCGAGGAAAAGCCCGGTGTCGAGGTAGTCGGTGAAGTTGACGAGGAAGCGCAGCCCGCCCTCCTCCACCAGCACGCGCTCGCCGACGTCGGCGAGCGCCTCGTATTGCGAAGTCCCCTTCTGCGGCCGGCGCGTCCGCCAGTAGATCGACTCGGGCGCGAGCCCGGTGACTTCCGGCAGCACGGAGATCGCCTCCTCGCGCCGCGCCCGCGCGCGGTCCTTGTCGACCGTCGGCGGCGGCGCGTACTCCTGCACGTAGAGCCAGCGGCCGGCGCTGCCCTCCGGGTCCGACCGGTAGAGGTCGATCGCGAAGGCGTATTCCGGCATGTCCGCGTCGTAGGCGCGGAAGCAGGAAACGCGCTCTCGCCGCGCCCAGGCGCCGAGCTTCTCGAGGTTCTTGCGGAGGCGATTCGCGAACATCTGCGCGCCGGGACGCGCGCGCGCCGCCTCCGCATCGACGACGGGCAGTCGCCCCGGCTCGCGCGCCTGCACGAACTCGCCGGGCTCGACCGTGAAGCGCAGGAGCCGGGCCTCGATCGGGCCGTTCATCACGCGATGCCTGCGCCGGGCGTTGATGCCGAGCGCGCGCCCGAGCGCGGGATTGCCGGTGAGGACCGCCGCCTCCCAGCCGCGGTAGTCCGCGCGCAGCCGCTCGCCGAGCAGCGCGTAGAGCTCGCCGAGCTCCGCCGAGTCCCCGAGTCGCTCCCCGTACGGCGGGTTCACGGCGAGGAGGCCCGTGGGCGCAGGGGCCGCGGGCAGCTTCGCGAGCTCGCAGCGCTGAAAAAAGAGCCGCTTGTCGAGCCCCGCGGCGGCGGCGTTGCGCTCCGCGTCGCGGATGGCGCCCGCGTCGCGGTCGTAGCCGCGGATGCGCCCCGGCGCGAGCAGGCCCGGCTGGCGCCGCGCCGAGGCGGCCGCGACGAGCGCCGCCCAGGCGTCGGGGTCGTGCAGCTTCCAGCGCTCGAAGCCGAAGCGCTGGCGGAGAAGCCCCGGCGCGGCGTCGGCCGCGATGAGCGCGGCCTCGATCGGCAGCGTCCCGCTGCCGCACATCGGGTCGACGAAGGCGCCGCCCGCGGCCGCGATCGCGGGCCAGCCGGCGCGCAGCAGGATCGCCGCGGCGAGGTTCTCCTTGAGCGGCGCCGCGCCCTGCCCGCCGCGGTAGCCGCGCCGGTGCAGGCTCTCGCCCGCGAGGTCGATCGCGATCGTCGCTTCCCCGCGCGCGGCGTGCGCATTGATCCGGAGGTCCGGCGCGTCGCGGTCTACCGACGGGCGGACGCCCGCGACGTCGCGGAACTGGTCGACGACCGCATCCTTGACGCGCTGCGCCCCGAACTGCGTGTGGCCGATGCCCGGGACCGCGCCCGAGAAGTCGACCGCGAGCGTCCCCTCCGGCGACATGTGCGCGCTCCAGTCGACCGCGCGTACGCCGTCGTACAGCGCCGCCGAGTCGGCGACGGGAAAGCGCGCGACTTCCCAGAGCACGCGAAGCCCCACGCGCGACTCGAGGCAGGCGCGGTAGGCGTCGGCGAGTGCGCCCTCGCAGGCGACGCCGCCCTGCACCTCGCGGGCCTGCGCGATGCCCGCGGCGGCCAGCTCGGCGGCGAGCAGGTCGGCCGTGCCGGTCGCGGCCGTGACGAAGAATCGCCCGCGCATCAGCGCTCCCCCGGCGTGACGATGCGGGCGCCGCGCGACGGCCGGTCGAGGAAGCCCGCGAGCAGCCGGTAGAGGTCGGCGTCGAAGGGCGCGGGGCCGCCGTAGAAGCGCACGGGCCCCTCGTCCGCGCCGGCCTGGCCCAGGTAGCGCCAGTTGTCGAAGTAGTGCGTCTGCTCGACGCCGCGCCAGTCCCGCTCGCGGATGCCGATGGGACCCTTGAAGGGCCATTCGCGGCGCTTCAGCCGCGCGAGCGCGAGCCGCGCGCGCAGCGCATGCAGCGCGGGCGCTTCGCGACCGACGCAGGCGCCGCGGCAACGCCCGAGCTGGAAGCCGAGGCAGGAGCCCTCCGAGCGCTCGAGGCCCAGCCGCTTCGCGCAGAGGGCATGCTCGCGCGCGAGCCCCGCGAGCGCGCGCTCGGCGTCGACGCGCCGGCGGAACAGGCCGAAGCCCGCGCCGGGGTCGTCGAGCTCGTCGAGGGGCGAGATCGAGGCGAGCGGCATGGCGCCGTCCTCGCGCAGCGAGATCGCCCAGTGCCCGGACGCCTCGCGCGAAATCCGGTTCAGCGAGGGCTTCATCGAGCGGATGAGGCGCGCTTCCGTCAGCTGCGCGCCGAACTCGCCCGCGGTCTCGATCCATTCCACGCGTCGCACCTCGCGGGCGAGCGCCTGGTCGAGCTTCGTCCGCGGGTCGGCGAAATGCGCGAACACGCGGCTCGCGAGGTTCCTCGCCTTGCCGACGTAGAGGAGCGCGCCGTCCTCGCCGTGCAGCAGGTAGACGCCCGGCCCTTCCGGGATCTCGTCGGCGAGCGACGGGTCGAGCTGCGGCGGCAGCCGCGGGCCGGCGGCCAGCCGGGTGACGTGGGCGTCGAGCTCCGCGGCGGGCCAGCGCTCGCGCGCGATGCGCAGGAACTCCGCCAGCACCTTCGCGTCGCCGAGCGCCCGGTGGCGCGCGTCGCAGGCGATGCCGTGGCGAGCCATGACCGCGTCGAGGTTGTGGCCGCGCTCGCCCGGCGTCAGCGCGCGCGAGAGGCGCACCGTGCAGAGCACCGGCGCGCGGAACGGGCGCCCGAGGCGGCGGAACTCGCTGCGCAGGAACCCGTAGTCGAAGCGCGCGTTGTGCGCGACGAAGAGCCGGCCGGCCAGCCGCTCCGCGATCGCGTCGGCGACGGCGGCGAACGGCGGCGCGTCCGCGACCATCGCCTCGCTGATGCCGGTGAACTCCTGGATGCCGCGCGGGATCCCCGTGCCGGGGTTCACGAGCGTCGCGAACTCCTCGACGACCACGCCGTCCTCGAGGAGGACGATGCCCGCCTCGATCACGCGGTCGCGCGCGGCCTGCCCGCCGGTGGTCTCGAGGTCCACGCAGGCGACGCGGCCCGCGAGGGCGCCTTCAGGCGCGGCCACCGTCCAGCTTCAGGAGCGGGCCGTAGAGGTCCGGCCGGCGGTCGCGGAAGACGCCCCAGGCGTGCCGGTAGCGCCGGATCTCGTCGAGGTCGAAGCTCGCGGTCAGCACGGACTCGCTGTGGTCGTCGGCCTGCGCGACGACCTCGCCCGTGTGGTCGGCGATGAAGGAATGCCCGTAGAAGGTGATCGAGAGCTTCTCGCCCTTCTCGGTGCCGATGCGGTTCGAGGCGACGAGCGGCATCACGTTCGCGGCCGCGTGGCCCTGCATCGTGCGCTGCCAGTGCCAGCGCGAGTCGAGCGAGGGATCCTGCGGCTCCGAGCCGATGGCGGTCGGGAACAGGAGGATCTCGGCGCCCTGCAGCGCCATCGCGCGCGCCGTCTCGGGGAACCACTGGTCCCAGCAGACGGCGACGCCGAGCGTCCCGAAGCGCGTCGGCCAGACCTTGAAGCCGGTGTCGCCCGGCGAGAAGTAGAACTTCTCGTGGTAGCCGGGGCTCTCGGGGATGTGCGACTTGCGGTAGATGCCGAGCGTGGCGCCGTCCGCGTCCACCATCACGAGCGTGTTGAAGTAGGCGTTCTCCGCGCGCTCGAACACCGAGAGCGGCAGCACGACGCCGAGCTCCGCGGCGACCTTCGAGAGCCGCCGGATCGCCGGGTTCTCCGCGACCGGCGTCGCGAGCTCGAAGTGCTTCGCGAGGTGGTCCTTGCAGAAGTACGGCGCCTCGAACAGCTCCTGGATCAGCACCACGTTCGCCCCGCGCTTCGCGGCCTCGCGGACGAGGCGCTCGGCGTTCGCGATGTTCGCTTCGCGGTCGGAGCTGCAGGCCATCTGCGTCGCGGCGACGGTCACCTTCATGACAGGTCGATCCAGGTGGTCTTGAGCTCCGTGTACTTGTCGAGCGCGTGCAGCGACTTGTCGCGGCCGTTGCCGGACTGCTTGTAGCCGCCGAAGGGCACGGTGATGTCGTCGGCGTCGTAGCAGTTGACGTACACGGTGCCCGCGCGCAGCCGCTTCGCGACGCGGTGCGCCGTCGTGATGTCGCGGCTCCAGACCGCGGCCGTCAGGCCGTAGCTGACGTCGTTCGCGATCGCGACCGCCTCCTCGACGTCCCTGAACGTGATCGCCGAGAGCACGGGCCCGAAGATCTCCTCGCGGGCGATCTTCATGGCGGGTTTCACCCCGTCGAACACCGTCGGCTCGACGTAGTAGCCGCCGCTGTCCTCGCGCACGCGGTTCCCGCCCAGGGCGACGCGGGCGCCGCCCTGCCTGCCCGACTCTATGAAGCCCATGACCGTCTCGAGCTGCACCTTGTCCACGATCGCGCCCAGCTTCGTCTTCGGGTCGAGGGGGTCTCCGGGCGCCATGCTGCGGCCGATCTCGACGATCTTCTCGAGCATCGCGTCCTTCACCGACTCGTGCACGACGAGCCGCGAGGCGGCCGAGCACATCTCGCCCTGGTTGAAGAAGATGCCCCAGGCGGCCGCGCTCGCCGCGCGCTCGACGTCGGCCACGTCACCGAGCACGACGTTCGGCGCCTTGCCGCCGCACTCGAGCCAGACGCGCTTCATGTTGGACCGGCCCGAGTACTCGAGCATGCGCTTGCCCGTGCGCGTCGAGCCGGTGAAGGCGAGGCAGTCGACGTCCATGTGCAGCGCGAGCGGCTCGCCGGCCTTGTCGCCGAAGCCCGGCACGACGTTCAGGACGCCCTCGGGCAGTCCCGCCTCCGCCGCCAGCTCCGCGACCCGGAGCGCGGTCAGCGGGCTCTTTTCCGAGGGCTTCAGCACCACGGAGTTGCCGGTGGCGAGCGCGGGACCGAGCTTCCAGGAGGCCATCAACAGCGGGAAGTTCCAGGGCACGATCGCGGCGACGACGCCCGCGGGCTCGCGCGTGATCGTCGCGAGCGCCTCGTGCGGCGTCGGGGCGACCTCGTCGTAGACCTTGTCGATCGCCTCCGCGTACCAGGCGATGCAGTTCGCGGCCGCCGGGATGTCGATCCGGTGCGAGTCGCCGATCGGCTTGCCCATGTCGGTCGTCTCGAGCACGGCGAGCTCGTCACGGTGCTTGCGGATCAGCTCCGCGAAGCGCTGCAGGACCTTCTTGCGCGACGCCGGCGCCCGGCGCGACCAGCTGCCCGACTCGAAGGCGCGGCGCGCCGCGGCGACGGCGGCGTCCACGTCCCGGGCGTCGCAGGAGGCGACCTTCGCGATCAGCCGCCCGTTCGCCGGGTTGATGCAGTCGAAGGTCGCGCCCGAGGCCGCGGGCACGTACTTGCCGTCGATGAACGCCTGCGTGCGCGGCGACAGGCTCCTGGCGATTTCCTGCCAGTCGATGGGTTTCGGCTCCCGGGACACGCGGATCTCCTAAAGCGTCGGTGGGCTCGAGGCGCTGATGATCTCACAGCGCTCGCGCCCGCGATTGCGGAAGCGGTGCGGCACGGCGCTCGCGAAATAATAGGCGTCGCCGGGCCCGAGCACGCGCGTCTGGGAGCCGACCGTCACCTCGACCCGGCCGGAGACGACGACGCCGCCTTCCTCGCCGACGTGGCGCAGCATCTCGGCGCCGGTGTCGGCACCCGGCTCGTAGGTCTCGCGCAGCACGGCCATGCGCCGGCCGGGGCGGCGTGCCGCGACGAGCCGAAGCGAGACGTCCCCCTCGCCCAGCTCGATGAGCTCGTCCTTGCCGTAGAAGACCTGGGCGGTGCCCGCCGGGTCCATCGTGAAGAATTCCGCGAGCCCCATCGGCAGCCCGTCCAGGACCTTCTTCAGGGAGGCGACGGAGGGGCTCACCCGCCCCTGCTCGATCAGCGAGATCATGCCATTCGTGACCCCGGCCCGCTTCGCAAGTTCGCGTTGCGAAAGGCCGTGCATCTGCCGCACGGCCTTCAGCCGCGCCGCGACGTCATTCGCCATGGCCGCTCCACCGGATGTCTATGATATTAAACACGAACCCGCGTAATATCGCGTTTCCACTCCTCGAGTGTCAATTATCATGAGCGCACGCCTCTCGCCCGCCGCCGTTCCCGCCGACCTCGACGCCTTCTGGATGCCGTTCACCGCGAACCGGCAGTTCAAGGCGAAGCCGCGCCTGCTCGCGCGCGCGGAGGGCCTGCACTACTGGACCCCCGAGGGCCGGCAGGTGCTCGACGGCGCCTCGGGCCTCTGGTGCGTGAACGCGGGCCACGGGCGCAAGGAGATCACCGAGGCCGTCGCGCGCCAGATCGCGGAAATGGACTACGCGCCGCCCTTCCAGATGGGCCACCCGATCGGCTTCGAGTTCGCAAACGTGCTCGCGGGCATCGCGCCGAAGGGGCTCGACCGCGTCTTCTTCACGAACTCGGGCTCGGAGTCGGTCGACACCGCGCTCAAGATCGCGCTCGCCTACCACCGCGTGCGCGGCGAGGGCACGCGCACCCGCCTCATCGGCCGCGAGCGCGGCTACCACGGCGTCGGCTTCGGCGGCATTTCCGTCGGCGGCATGGTCAACAACCGCAAGTTCTTCGGCTCGTTGCTGCCGGGCGTCGACCACCTGCGCCACACGCACGACCCTGCGCGCAACGCCTTCTCGAAAGGACTGCCGGCGCACGGCGCGGAGTTCGCGGACGACCTCGAGCGCCTCGTCGCCCTGCACGACGCCTCGACGATCGCCGCGGTCATCGTCGAGCCGATCGCGGGCTCGACGGGCGTGCTGCTGCCGCCCGCCGGCTACCTGAAGCGGCTGCGCGAGCTGTGCACGAAGCACGGCATCCTCCTCATCTTCGACGAGGTGATCACTGGCTTCGGCCGCACCGGCTCGGCCTTCGCGTCCCAGGAGTTCGGGGTGACGCCGGACCTCATCACCTGCGCGAAGGGCCTGACGAACGGCGCCGTGCCGATGGGCGCCGTGCTCGTCCAGCGCGCGGTCTACGACGCCTTCATGACGGGCCCCGAGGGCGCGATCGAGCTGTTCCACGGCTACACCTACTCCGCCCACCCCCTTGCCTGCGCCGCGGGCCTTGCAGCGCAAAAAATCTATGCGTCCGAGGGCCTCTTCGCGCGTGCCAAGGCGATCGCGCCGTACTGGGCGGAGGCCGCGCATGCCCTCAAGGGCCGCCGCCACGTCATCGACATCCGCGCCTACGGCCTGGTCGCGGGCATCGAGCTCGAGCCCCGCGCGGGAGCGCCGGGCGCGCGCGCCTACGACGCCCTGGTCGCGGCCTTCGACGCCGGCCTCCTGATCCGCACGACGGCCGACACGATCGCCCTGTCGCCGCCGCTCATCATCGAGCGCAAGGACGTCGACCGCATCTTCGAGACGCTCGCCGGGATCATCGACCGCTTGGACTGATTCCGCGGCGCCGCGTATTCTGTCCGCAAGGAACACGGCGGGGGTGGCCGTGGGGGGAAGCCGCATGACGTTCCTGAAATCCGCGCCGGTTCGCGTGGCCGTCGCTGCCGCCATGTCCTGCCCGTTCGCCGCGCTCGCACAGACCGAAGCGCCGCCGCCGTCCTCGGCGGCACCGCCCCCGATCGTCGGCCTCGAGGAAATCACCGTCACGGCGCAGAAGCGCCAGCAGTCACTGCAGGACGTGCCGCTCTCCGTGTCCGCCTTCACCGGCGACATGCTGAAGCAGGGCCGCATGGCGGACATCCGCGGCATCGTCGACTTCACGCCGGGCTTCTCGGGCAAGACCGAGGACGGCTTCACCGACGCGCTCGCGATGCGCGGCATCTCGACGAACGACTTCGGCATCGGCGGCGACCCCTCGGTCGCCATGTTCGTGGACGGCGTCTGGTCCGGCCGCACGGGCGGCGTCATGACGGCGATGTACGACGTCGAGCGGGCCGAGGTCGTGAAGGGCCCGCAGGGCACGCTGTTCGGCCGGAACTCCATCGCGGGCGCGGTCAGCGTCATCACCAACAAGCCGGATCATGCCTTCGGCGGCTCCGCGGAACTGACGCTCGCGGACTTCGACCACGTCGAGGCGGAAGCGATGCTCAACCTGCCGCTCGGCGAGCAGTGGGCGCTGCGCGCCTCCGGCTACCTGCTGGACAACGGCGGCTTCCTCGAGAACCTGCAGGGCGGCGACGACCTCGGCTTCCACCGGATCGCGGCGGGCCGCGTTTCGCTGCGGCGCGAGAGCGAGGCGCTGGACGCGGTCCTGACGCTCGCCTACGAGGACCGCGAGCAGGACCCGTCCGTCTACTGGGTCCCGGCGGCGGGCCTCGACGACGAGGTCGTCGACATCGACCTCGGCGACGACGGCGTGGACGAATCCGACGTCTTCGAGGGGCGCCTCAGCCTCGTCTGGACGCTGCCGAGCGGCCATTCGCTGACGTCGCTGACCGGCTACAAGAAGTTCGCGTTCGCCTACCTCGAGGACTACGACGGCGGGCCGAACTACGTGAACAACTACGGCCAGTACAACGACGTCGAGTACTGGAGCCAGGAGTTCCGGCTGAACTCGCCGAACGAGGGCAAGGTCACCTGGTTCGCGGGCGTCAGCGCCTACGGAGAGAAGATCGAGGGCCTCTTCGACTACCTCTACGACGAGGACGACCTCTGCCGGCAGATCAGCATCACCGAGGCACCGGACTTCGACGGGCCGGCCGCCGGCTGCGACGACCCGAACTTCGAGGCGTACTGGGAGGATGACATCGACCCGGCCGACATCCTCCACGACAAGACCGAGCGCAGCTACGTCAACGTCGACAGCCGGGGCTGGGCCGCCTACGGCGACTTCACCTGGGCGGTGTCCGACCGCTTCGAGCTGACGGCGGGCGCGCGCTACACCTACGACAAGAAGGAGATGGAAAGCCGGATCCTCGACTCGGGCGGGGCCCTCGGCAACAACTTCAACTTCGAATTCTTCACGAACGGCTTCGTGCGCAACTCCTCCGACTGGAGCGACTTCACGCCGCGCATCGCCGCCTCGTTCGACGTCTCGGACGAGGTGACGCTCTACGCCACGGCTTCGCGCGGCTACAAGTCGGGCGGCTTCGCGACCTTCGGCTACGACCTGCACGGGCAGGAGATCAACGACGACGGGTCGGCGCCCGACGGCACGACGCCGCTCGAGTTCGACCCCGAGCAGGTGGACAGCTATGAGATCGGCGTGAAATCGCGGCTGCTCGGCAACACGATGCGCCTGAACGCCTCGCTGTTCCGCTACGACTACACGGACCTGCAGCTCGTGTACTTCGACCAGGGCTCGTCCCTCGTCGCGAACGTCGGCGAGGCGACCGGCCAGGGCCTCGAGCTCGACCTGCGCTGGCTGCCGAGCGAGCGCTGGGACGCGACCGTCGGCCTGTCGCTCCTCGACACGGAGATCACGGACGCCGACGAGATCATCGAGATCGGCGCCTGCGGCGACTGCGACGGCAAGAGCCTGCCCTTCGCGCCGGAAGTCAGCGCCTCGGCCATCCTGTCCTACAAGTGGCCGATGAGCTCGGGCGAGGGCTTCTTCACGACCGAGTACGTTTACCGCTCGAAGATGTACGGCGGCCCGGACAACCTGCCCGACGCGACCGTCGACGCCTGGGACGAATTCGCCTTCCGCATCGGGTACCGCACCGACGACTCCTGGTACGTGACGCTCTGGATCGAGAACGCCTTCGACGAGGTGTATTTCGAGCGCGGCTGGGAGAATGCCGACGCGAACAACGAGTTCGGCTACGGGCTCTTCAACGAGCTCGTCTGGCCCTCGCGCCCACGGACGCTCGGCGTCACTTTCGGGACGGAGTGGAAGTAGCCTCGAAGATCGCGTAGCGCTTGCGGGCGGGCTCGACCGACTCCCAGGTGCCCTTGAAGCCCGCCGGGATCACCCAGGCGTCGCCGGCATTGAACTGCCAGCGCTTGCCCTCCTCGGACGTCAGGGTCACCCGCCCCTCGAGCAGGTGGCAGAACTCGTGCTCGGTGTACTCGACCTTCCACTTGCCGACGTTGCTCGACCAGGTGCCGGCGAAGAACTGGCCCGAGGGGTCCTGGTAGTAGTTCTTCACGAGCGTCTTCGGCTCGCCCTTCACGACCTTTTCCGCCGCCACCGGCGACTCCTCGCCTTTCATGGCGCGCCTGAAATCCACGATGGCGGGTGTCGGCATGTCAGCCCTCCGGTCATGCGCATTTTTCGGCATTGTAATCGCTGGAAGCGGCCGGCGATCGGCGGTAACATCGATTCATGGGCAACCGACTCCCACCAATCGTCGGGCATTGGTATGCGCACCGCGACAAGGGCGCGCTGTTCCAGGTGGTTGCGCTCGACGAGGAGGCCGGCACCATCGAGATCCAGGAGTTCGACGGCGGGCTCGACGAGCTGGACCTCGACGAGTGGCGCGCGCTCGCCGTGGACAGCGCGGCGCAGCCCGAGGACTGGGGCGGCCCGCTCGACGACGTGGAGCCCGACGAGTTCGGCTACACGGACCTCGACGGCGACACCGAGCCGCAGGCCGCGCTCGAGTCCGCGATCACGACCTGGGAGCAGATCGTCGAGGACGACGACTTCGACGAGCCCATCCACTGACGGGAGACGAGCTTGTCCAGCAATGAATCTCTGGTCGCCCGGCGCCAGGCCGCCGTCGCGCGCGGCGTGTCGATGGTCCACCCGGTCTTCATCGAGCGCGCGGAAAACGCGCTGCTCTGGGACTGCGAGGGCCGCCGCTACGTGGACTTCGCGGGCGGCATCGCCGTGCTCAACACCGGCCACCGCCACCGCCGCGTCATGGAGGCCGTGCGCGCCCAGCTCGACAAGTTCACGCACACCTGCTTCCAGATCACGCCCTACGAGCCCTATGTCGAGCTCTGCGAGAGGCTGAACGCCCTCGCCCCCGGCCCCGGCCCGAAGAAGACCGTGCTGATGTCGACGGGCGCCGAGGCGGTCGAGAACGCCGTGAAGATCGCGCGCGCCGCGACCGGCCGCCCGGCCGTCGTCGCCTTCTCCGGCGCCTTCCACGGGCGCACGATCATGGCGCTCGCCCTCACCGGCAAGGTCGAGCCCTACAAGGCGGGCTTCGGCCCCTACCCTGCGGAGGTCTACCACGCGCCGTTCCCCAACGCGTTGCATGGCGTCTCGACCGACGACGCCTTCGCGGCGCTCGCGACGATCTTCAAGTGCGACGTCGCGCCCGATCGCGTCGCCGCGATCATCGTCGAGCCGGTGCAGGGCGAGGGCGGCTTCTACGTCGCGCCGAAGGACTTCATGCAGCGGCTGCGCGAGCTCTGTGACCGCTACGGCATCCTCCTCGTCGCGGATGAGATCCAGTCCGGCGCCGGCCGCACGGGCCGCATGTTCGCGATGGAGCACTACGGCGTCGCCGCCGACCTCTACACGCTCGCGAAGTCGGTGGCGGGCGGCTTCCCGCTCTCGGCCGGGGTCGGCCGCGCGGACGTCATGGACGCCTGCCCGCCGGGCGGGCTCGGCGGCACCTACGCGGGCAATCCCGTCGCCTGCGCGGCCGCGCTGGCGGTGCTGCGCGTGTTCGGGGACGAGCGGATCTTCGAGCGCGCCGAGCGGCTCGGCGAGCGGATCGGCAAGGCGATCGACGCGCTCGCGGTCCGGCACGCCGAGATCGTCGACGTGCGCCGGCTCGGCGCGATGGTCGCCTTCGAGCTCGGCGAGGGCGGCGACCCGCACCGCCCGGCGGCGGAGCTCACCAAGAAGCTGACCGTGCGCGCGCGCGAGCTGGGGCTGATCCTGCTCTCCTGCGGGCTCTACGGAAACGTCGTGCGCATCCTCGTGCCGATCACCGCCGAGGACGCCGTGGTCGACGAAGGCCTCGCGATCATCGGGAAGGCAGCCTCGGAGCTCCTTTCCGAAGCCAACGCCACGGTCCCGCGGCTGCGCCCCGCTCGCTGAGCCGGCGTCCTCCGCTCGCCCGTAGTCCGCTTCCTACCCCGAACGCCGGCCGGCGGCGATGGCCGCCGCCCGCCTCCCCGCCTATCTACGGAGCCCGTCGGAACCACGCGGAGCACGCCATGGGGAGTTTTCGCGGGCCGGCGCCCCTCCTCGCAGGGATGGCCGCTTGCGCCCTCGCCTTCAGCGCCTCGGGCGACGAGCTGACGAAGCTCGCGGACACGAATGCCGACGGGCTGATCTCGGCGGCCGAGCACGCCTCGGCCACGCGCGAGATCTTCCTGCGGATGGATGCCGACCATGACGGCCAGCTGACGCCCGAGGAGCTCGGGACGCTGGGCGCGCGCTTCGGGCCGGTCCTGGAAGCGGGCCCGGCGCTGGCCATCGCCGAGAAGGTCCAGTCAGTGGACGTGAACGGCGACGGCCTCGTGTCGCCGGGCGAATACCAGGCCGCCGCGAGCAAGGCCTATGCGCGGCTCGACCGCGACCGCGACGGGCGGCTGTCCCCCGAGGAAATGCGCCCCGGGTCCGCGCACCCCGCGCAGGCGCTGCCGGGCGATCCCGGCGGCTGAACGCAGCGGCCGCGGCGCGCGGGGGCGCGCCGCGGCGAGGCCTCAGGCCTTCTTCTTCGCCGCGACGTAGTCGTCGACGAGCCCCTCGAGCACCGGCAGCGGCACGGCGCCGTTCTTCAGCACGGCGTCGTGGAAGTCGCGGATGTCGAACTTCGCGCCGAGCTCGGCCTTCGCCTTCTCGCGGAGCTCGAGGATCTTCAGCATGCCGATCTTGTACGACAGCGCCTGGCCCGGGTTGTCGATGTAGCGCTCCGTTTCCTTGGTCGCGTCCTCGACGGTCATCGGGTTGTTCGCAGTCATGTACCCGATCATCTGCTCGCGGGTCCAGTGCTTCGCGTGGGCGCCCGTGTCGACCACGAGGCGGCAGGCGCGCAGCATCTCGTTCTGCAGGCGGCCGAAGTCCTGCATCGGGTCGGTGAAGCGCCCCTCCTCCTTCGCCAGCCGCTCGGCGTAGAGCCCCCAGCCCTCGACGTAGGCGCCGAAGAACGCGAACTTCTGGAACGTCGGCACGTTCTCGAGCTCCTGCTGGATCGCGATCTGGAAGTGGTGGCCCGGCGCGCCCTCGTGGTAGGCGACCGTCTCCATCTCGTGCTTCTGCTTCGTCGTCATGTCGTGCAGGTTCACGTAGTAGATGCCCGGGCGGCTGCCGTCGGGCGTCGGCTGGTTGTAGAAGGCGATCGGCGCCGTCGCCTCGCGCCACTCCTCGACCGCCCGCACCTCGAGCGGCGCCTTCGGCAGGACGTTGAAGTACTTCTTCACGTCCGCGTAGATCGAGTCGATGTAGCCCTTCGACTGGTCGAGGTAGGCCTGCTTGCCCTCGGGCGTGTTCGGGAAGAAGTTGGCCGGGTCGGTGCGCAGGTGCTTGAAGAACGCCGGCAGGTCGCCCTGGAAGCGGACCTTCTTCATGATCGCCTGCATCTCGCCCTTGATGCGCGCGACCTCGTCGAGGCCGATCTGGTGGATCTGCTCCGGCGTGAGGTCGGTCGTCGTCCAGAACTTGACCTGGGACTTGTAGTACTCGTCGCCGTTCGGGAGCTTCCAGACGCCGTTCGGGCCGGGCGACTTCGAGCGCAGCGCTTCGACCGACGCGATGAACGACTTGACGCCCGCCTGGAACGGGCCCTCGAGCGCCGCGGTCGCCTCGTCGAGGAGGCGCTTCTTCGTCGCCTCGTCCGCCTCGAGCTTGTCGACCTTGCCGCGGAAGTCCGCGAGCAGCGCGGAATCCTTGCCGCTGTCGTCGAAAGGCGCGCCGGTGATCACGTTGCGGGCGTCGCCGAGCACGGGGTCGAAGGAGAACGACGTCGGCACGATGCCGCGGCGGGCGGACTCGTTCATCACGACGATGCCCTGCTCGAAGGCCTTCTGCGCGCCGTTCAGGCGCGAGACGTAGGCCTCGGCGTCCTCGACCGTCGCGACGGCGTGGATGTTCTGCATGAACGTCGCGGCCTGGCTGATCGGATTGCCCTGCGTCTGGAAGGCGTAGCCGTGGAAGCGCCAGGGGAAGGTGTCGATGGACGACTGGGTCTGCAGCTCGAAGATCCGGTAGCTGACCTTCATCGCGTCGGACAGCTTGTCGTAATCGAACTCGCTCCGGAGGCGCTCGAGGTCCTGCCGGTTCAGCTTGTCCTGCCGCTGCGCCTCCTCGTCCGAGAAGTCGTTCCACTTGCCGTAGTCGGGGCCTTTCATGCCGAGGTAGGCCTGCAGGATCGGGCTGTCCTTGAGGCCGCGCTGGAACACTTCCTCGAAGAACGCGGAGAGGCGCTGGTCCTCGGTCTGCGGCGCCTCGGCGGCGGGCGCAGCGGCCGGGGCGGCCTGGTCGGCCCAGGCCGGCAGCGCGGCGAGCAGGGTCATCACGAGTCCGCCGGCAAGCGCGGCGATTCTTCCGGTCGGCACGGTCATTGCGATCTCCTGGGTGGGAACGGCAGCCAAACTAGCGACGCGCGGGCCGCGGCGGGCCTCCGGCCGCCGCGCGGCACGGGCAGTTCGTCTCAGGCCGGGGCCCGGACACCTGCCGGACACCTGCGGCGGACGCAGAATAAATGGTGGCTAGGGAGAGAATCGAACTCTCGACCCCGGGGTTATGAATCCCGTGCTCTAACCAGCTGAGCTACCTAGCCACGCGGCGGGAAGGTACCTCGGGGAGGCGCGATTGTCGGGACGGGGCCGGTGGCTGTCAAGGAAACGCGGTGCCGGCGCCCGGCGGAGGAATCCTTGAACGGACGAAGGGGCCGGGCCTGCACCCGGCTTGCGGCGGCTGCCTGGTTGGTGCCCGCGATCGCGGCCGCGGAGCCGGCAACTGTCGCCGGCGACGACGGCGCCCGGATGCAGCGCCTCTCGCCGCAGGCCTACGTGATCCTGCACGACGACGCGACCGACGAATGGCCGCACGGCAACACCGGCGTCATCGTCGGGACGACGGGCGTCCTCGTGATCGACTCCTGCTACCTCCCGTCCCGCGCGAAGGCGGACATCGCGCTCATCCGCCGCGTGACGGACAAGCCGGTGCGATTCCTGCTGACGACGCACTGGCACTTCGACCACAACAACGGCGCCGTCGCGTACCGCGACGCATTCCCGGGTGTCACGCTCATCGCCGAGCGCGACACCGCGCGCTGGATCGAGCTGAACCAGCACTACTGGAAGGCCCTCTCGACGGCGGAAGGATCGCCGCGGCTCGAGGCGGTCGCAAGGCTCGAGGCCGAGCTCGCGAAGGGCGCGGGCGAGGACGGCAAGCCGTTCGATGCGGCGGAGCGCGAAAGGCGCGCGCGGGCGATCGCCGCGCGCAAGGCCGAGACCGCCGAGCTCGAGGCGCTCACCGTCGTCGTGCCCACGCAGCTCTTCGACGGGAAGCTCAGCCTCGACTTCGAGGGCACGCCGATCGAGATCGAGAACCGGGGGCCCGCGAACTCGCCCGCGGACACGACCGTCTGGCTGCCGCGGGAGCGCATCCTCTTCGCGGGCGACATCCTCGTGAAGTCGCCGCTGCCCTACGTCGCCGCATCCTGGCCCGTGCACTGGGCCCGCGTCGCGCGCGCGCTCGAATCCCTGCCCGCCGCCTTCATCGTCCCCGGGCACGGGCCGGTGATGACCGACCACTCGTACACGCGGACGATCGCGGTCCTGCTCGAGACTGCGCTCGAGCGCGTCGAGGCCCTGGTGCGGAGCGGTAGGAGCCTCGCGCAGGTGCAGGAGGAGCTCGTGCTCGACGACCTGCGCGCGCGCGAGCCCGCATGGAGCGCGCCCGCGGCCAGCGACGAGGACTGGGACTACACGCGCCGCGCGCTCGCCGAGCGGGCGTTCGTCGGGCTCCGCGGCCAGGGCGGGCGCTGAGGGCGCGGAGGCGTCAGCCGGGATCCGGCGCCGGGTGCAGGTCCTCGGGCTCGAGCGCGAATTCGCCGTCCGCGCGGAATCGGTGCCCGCCCAGCTTCCCGCTCATCGAGTACCGGATCGCGTCGGCGGGCCCGTCCTTCCGCATCCCGATGAACTGCCGGACCATCCGCAGCATGGAGACGGTGACCGGCACCTCGACCAGGGCCTCGCTGAAGCCGCCGATCGTGCCGCCCGCGTCGCTGACGCCGGTCGCGAACGCCCGGTCCTGCACCTCGAGCTTCACGTAGGCGCCGTCGAAGCTGAAGGGCGTCGTGTTCGGGTTCTGCACGCGGAGCGTCACGAGCAGCCTGAGTTCGAGCCCCTCGCCCTTCTCCTCCAGCGGCCGGATGCCCGCGACCGTGACCTCGAGCGGGTCGCGGGCCGCCAGCGTCGAGCAGCCGGCGGCAGCCGCGAGCGCCGCGGCGAGGGCGAGCGGAGCGAGCGCCCTCAGGGAGCGCAGCTGCCCTTCTCGCGGCAGAAGCCGCCCGGCTTCAGCGAGTTGAGGAAGCGCTCGTCCCAGACGTGCTGGAAGACGTCCACGCGCGCCTTGAGCTCGCCGACGCGGTTGTAGGCGTCGGGGCCCGTGGGCGTCGCGGGCAGCGTCGCCTCGAAGTCTGCGACCAGCGTCTTCGCGAGCGCGCAGGCCGTCGTGCCGGCCGCGCTCGGCGGCTTGAACGTCGACTTCACGCAGGCGTTGATCTTCGCCTTGGCCTTCCGCCATTTCGCGGCCAGCGTTTCGCAGAGCGGCGCGGGGATCGGCGCGACGCCGCCTGCGCCCGGGTCCGCGGGCTTGCAGGCGTAGCGCGCCTTCGTCTCGCCGAGGTCGGCCCACAGCGCCTGCACGAGCCGCGCGAACACCGCGTCGTTCGCGGTCGTGACCTTCGGCGTCGTGCCCGTGATCGTCGGGCCCCAGGTGTCGGGCGCGATCTCGAGGTTCACGGAGTAGAGCGACAGCCGGTCGCCCGAGACCTTGGTCGGGTTGATGCAGCCGACGTTCAGCAGCTTGTCCCCGTAGCGCCCCTTGACGCTCTTCGCCCGCTCGGACACGGAGGTGATCATGTCCCAGGCGTACAGGTCGCTGAGGTTCGGGAAGCAGCCGAGCTCGTGGCCGGTGAGCTCGGAGACGTCGATGAGCCCCTCGAAGGTGTCGCGGAACACGACGCCGGGCTCCGTCACGAAGAAGAGCGCGTCGATCCAGTGGCCGTTGATCGCCTGGCCGCGCCAGCGCGCCCCGATGTACATCGGCGGCAGCCCGTTCGGCGGCTTGCCGCTCGAGTCGTAGCGCGAGGTGACTTCCGCCGGCAGCAGCTTCGTCGCGTTCAGGAGCTGGGCGGCCGGCTTCAGCCGGTCCGCGCCGGTCGCGAGCGGCTTGATCACGCCGAGTTTGATGAGGATCAGGCGCGCCGCGTCGTCGCTGGAGGCGCCGTCGTTCGCGGGCGGCAGCAGGTCCACGCATTCCTGCGGGATGTACCGGCAGTCCGGGATCCTGACTTGCAGGACCGTCGCGTCGGTCGAGCCGCCCGGGTTCGTCACGTCGAGCGAATTGAGGCTGGACGAGACCGTCCCGCCGGCCGCGGCGATGGGACAACCCGTCGCGCTCGCGCAGTTGGCGAGGTCGACGACGACCTCCGCGCCCGCGTCGACGAAGCCGATCGCGTAGTCGGATTCATTGTTGCCCGCGCCCGCGTAGGGCGCGCCGCCCGGGATTGCCGTGAATTCGAGGCGGCTCACGCCGCCCGGGAACGGGTCCGTGACGACGAAGCACCCGGAGCCGGATGAAGTCGTCGCGCCGCACTTGCTGACGCTGCCCGGGCCGCTCCAGTCCGCCGTCGCGTCGTCGGCATTGTTGCGCACGGACAGCGTGTAGGCCTGGCCATCGACGGTGACTTGCGCCTTCTCCGCGCGGTCGCCGTACTCGGGCCCGTTGAAGAGGAACACGAACTTGATCGCGACGATCGTCCGCGTGCGGTCGTAGTCCACGCGGACCTTCTGTCCGAGGTCGATCTCCTCCCCCGAGGCGCCGCCGTTGACGCCGAAGCCCGACTGCCCCTTGTCCGTCTTCTTCGCGAGCGTCCCGCCGGTCGCGGTGACCGTCGCGCCGTCCAGCACGCAGGTCGTGAGCCCGAGGCAGCCGGCACCCTGCAGCGCGCCTGCGTCGATGGAGAGCGCGCCGGTCGCGCCCGCATCGAATCCCGTGGACGCTGCGAGCAGCGTGGCGCTGGCGAGCAGCCCCGCGCGCGGAGAAGTGGTCGGCATGTCGGATCCCCCCGGTCTTGTCGGACAAGCGTACAACGTTCGCGGCCGCGGTGTGCGGCCCTTGCGGCGCGCCGCGTTATGTGAAGCCCGTCAGGGCGCGTACTTCGCGGCGTCCTCCGGCCGGCCCCAGGCGGCGTAGAGGGCCGCGAGGCGCTCGCGCCCGCGCGCCGGCAGGTCGTGGATCGGCGAACCCGCGAGCGAAGGGAGGCTCGCGAGCAGGAGCTTCTCGGCCTCGACGTAGCGCTTGAGCCCGGCGAGGGCCGCGCCCTGCACGTTCCGAGCCATCGCGACCTGCCAGTGCTCCTCCGGCAGGTTGAGCCGGAGGATCCTGAGCGCCTCGGTCGAGGTCTCGAGCGCATCCGCGAAGCGCCGCTCGGCGACGAACAGGTTCGCCTGCGTCGCGAGCGTCGCACCGACGCGCGGATGCTCCGCCCCGAGGGCCTTGCGCCGGATCGCGAGCGCCTCCTCGAGCAGGCCCTCCGCCTCGACGAACTCGCCGGTCGAGGTCAGCCAGTACGCGAGGCTCGTGTCGCCGCCCGCGATGTCCGGGTGCTCCGCGCCGAGGATGCGCCGGCGCATCGCGACGGACTCGCGCAGCTTCGCGATCGCCTCGCGGCGGTTGCCGCGGGCGTCGAGCACGAACGCGAGGTTGCTCATCGCCGTCGCGATGTCCGGGTGGTCGCCGCGGTAGGCCTTGCGGTACATCTCGAGGGACTCGCGGTAGGCTCGCTCCGCCCCGCGGTAGTCGCCGCGCATCTCGAGGTCGTAGGCGACGTTGTTGATGCCCGCGGCGAGCTGCGGATGCGGGTCGGGGAACAGCTGCCGCTTCATCGCGAGCGACTCGCGGTGCAATGCCTCCGCCTCCTTGAACTTGTCGAGGCCCTCGAGCGCCCAGGCGAGGTTGTTCATCGCCTCCGCGAGGTCCGGGTGCGCGCCGGCGTGCAGCTTGCGCTGCAGCTCGAGCGACTGCCGCAGGTAGGTCTCGGCCTGCGAGTAGTCGCCCCGCTCCCCCAGGTTGACGCCGAGGTCGCCGAGGCTGGAGGCGACGTCGACGTTCAGCTCGCCGTGCAGCCGGCGGCGGATCGCGAGCGCCTCCTCGATCAGCGGCTGGCCGGCGTCGTACTCGCCGTTGAACGACTTGAGGTCCGCGAGCGCGGTCAGCGTCTCCGCGACCTCCGCGCTGTCGTTGCCGTGGACGCGCCGGCGCGTCGCGAGCGCCGCCGCCAGCATCCGGCCGGCCTCCTCGTACTTCGCGTCCAGCGCGAGGATCTCGCCGAGGTGGCTCTGGCTCTCCGCGATGCCGGCGGCCTGGTCCCCGCCCAGCGTCCGGCGCTTGGCGACCGCCTCCTTCCCGAGCGGGATCGCCTCCGCGTAGAGGCCGAGGCCCTTGTATGCGAGCGCCATCTTGTCGAGCAGCGTCGCCTGCACGGCAGCCTGCCCCTCGAGCTCCGTGTGGATGCGCGCCGCGCCGCGCTCGAGGATGTCGACCGCGCGCACGTCCTTGCCGCGGCCCTCCTCCGGGTCGTAGATCTTGAAGAGGTCCACCATGTAATTCGTGACCCTGCGCGCCGTCTCTGCCTCGCGCTCGGCCTGCGCTCGCTGCGCCTCCGCCTCGTTCCGCGCGAGCCAGGCCGTCACGGCCAGCGCCGAGGTGACGAGCATGCCGGCGATGGAGGCCGTCACGAGCGCGGCCGTGCGGCGCCGCCGGCGGCTGGCGTCGCGGCGCTTCAGCTCGTCGAGGCCGATGCCGAGCATGCCGGCCAGCAGCTTCAGCATCGCCGTGTGGCGCCGGTCCTTGCGCGGCCGGACGTCCGCCGCGATCGGCTCGCCGCGCTCGCCGCTCAGCGCGCCGTCGGTGCCGAGGCGGTAGATCAGCGCGTCCGGGAAGCACTCCTCCTCCGCGCGCGCCGGGTCCTGCGACGCGCCCGGCTCGCCGTCCACGATCAGGCAGAAGATCCGGTCCTCGCGGCCGAGCCGCTTGAACGTCAGGATCTCCTCGTTGACCCAGCGCGACTTCGCGGCGCGCGGCGAGCAGACGACGATCAGGCAGGCCGACTGGCCGAGTGCCGCGATCAGCGTGTCGCCGAGGCTGGTCGCCGTCGCGAGCTCCTCGCGGTCCCGGAACA
>DASSUY010000095.1:0-5266 GCA_035706525.1 Steroidobacteraceae bacterium | reverse complement strand
GATCAACCGCGTCGCCAAGGTGGTCAAGGGCGGCCGGCGCTTCTCGTTCACGGCGCTCGTCGTCGTGGGTGACGAGAACGGCATCGTCGGCGTCGGCTACGGCAAGGCCAACGAGGTCCCGCTGGCGATCCAGAAGGGCGTTGAGCGCGCGAAGAAGAACCTGTTCCGCGTACCGCGCCACGGCTCGACGATCACGCACCAGACGACCGGCATCTACGGGTCCGGCCGCGTGTTCCTCAAGCCGGCCTCGCCCGGTACCGGCGTGATCGCCGGCGGCGGCGTGCGCGCGGTGCTCGAGCTCGCCGGGATCCACGACATCCTCTCCAAGTCGCTGGGCACCCAGAACCCGATCAACCTCGTGAAGGCGACGATCGCCGGTCTGCAGGACCTGCGCCGCCCCGAGGAGGTCGCCACGCTGCGCGGCCTGTCGGTCGACCGCGTGCTCGGACTCGGCGGGGAATCGGCTGGCGCCGATTCCCTTGCGAGTTCGCCTGACGGCGAACATCGCGAGGATGAGGCAGAGGTTTCGGCGTGAGCCTGGTGATCACGCAGGTCAAGTCGTCCAACGGCGCCGACGGCAAGCAGCGCGACACGCTGCGCTCGCTCGGCCTGCGCGGCATCGGCAAGACCGTCGAGCGTGAGGACTCTCCGCAGCTGCGTGGGATGGTCCACAAGGTCCGGCATCTCGTAGCAGTCGAGGAGAAGTGATGGCCGAGGAGACTGAAGAGGTCATCGGCCTCCACAACCTCAAGCCCGCCCCGGGCTCGCGCCGGCCGCGCAAGCGCGTCGGCCGCGGCGAGGGCTCCGGCACCGGCAAGACCGCCGGCCGCGGGCAGAAGGGCTACGGCTCGCGTTCGGGCTCCAAGCGCCGCGCGCGGTTCGAGGGCGGCCAGAACCCGATCCACATGCGCATGCGCAAGCTGCGCGGCCCGAACAAGAAGATGTCGATGCCGTTCGAGCCGTTCCGGACGCACACCCAGCCGGTCAACCTGGCCGACCTGGAGAAGAAGTTCGACGACGGCGCGGCGGTCGACCTCGACGCGCTGCGCGCCGCCGGCCTCGGCACGCGCAAGAACGTCCCGGTCAAGATCCTCGGGCGCGGCGAGCTGACGAAGAAGCTCACCGTCCACGCCCACGCGTTCTCCAAGACCGCTCGCGAGCGCATCGAGGCCGCGGGCGGGACGTGCCAGGTCGTCGAGCCGTAGCTCCAGCGCGATGATCTCGACGATCCTCAACGCGTTCCGGGTCGCCGAAATCCGGAAGAAGCTGGCCTTCACGGCCGCGCTCCTCGCGTTGTACCGGCTCGGGGCGTTCATCCCGGTGCCGGGCGTCAACATCGACGCCGTCGAGCAGATCTCCAACAACTACGCCGGCTCGAACATCCTCGGGTTCCTGAACCTGTTCACCGGCGGGGGACTGTCCCGGATCGCGATCTTCGCGCTCGGGATCATGCCGTACATCACCGCCTCGATCATCCTGCAGCTGTTGACGGTCGTCTCGCCGTCGCTGGAGAAGCTGCAGAAGGAGGGCGAGGTCGGCCAGCAGCGCATCACGCAGTACACGCGCTACCTGACCGTCGGCCTGGCCGCCGCGCAGGCGATCGGCTACGTCTTCCTGTTCCGCTCCCAGGGCAACAACGCGGGCGCGCCGGTGATCGAGAACTTCACGCCCGGCGGCGTGATCCTGATCGTCACCTGCCTCACGGCCGGCTGCGTGCTGCTGATGTGGATGGGCGAGCTGATCACCCAGCGCGGCATCGGCAACGGCATCTCGCTGATGATCTTCGCCTCGATCGTGTCCGGCCTGCCGAACGGCATCCAGGCGTGGTGGAAGAACCCCGACCAGGTCTTCAAGGTCATGATGCCGTTCGTCGCGCTCGGCGTGATCGCGGCGATCGTGTTCGTGCAGGAGGGCCAGCGGCGGATCCCGATCCAGTACGCCAAGCGCGTGATCGGCCGCCGGATGAGCTCCGGCGGCCAGACCTACCTGCCGCTGCGCGTGAACATGGCCGGCGTCATCCCGGTCATCTTCGCCGCCTCGATCATGGCGTTCCCGCCCACGCTCGGCGAGCTCGTGCCCGGCGCGCGCGGGCTGTCGAACTTCTTCAGTCCCAACGGCTGGGCCTACATCGTCGGCGAGACGATCTTCATCATCCTGTTCACGTACTTCTACACGGCGGTCACGTTCAACCCGGTCGACCAGGCGGACAACCTCAAGAAGTACGGCGGGTTCATCCCGGGGGTGAGGCCAGGCAGACCCACGGCCGAATTCCTGGACCGCATCCTGGCGCGACTCACGTTCCCCGGGGCGCTGTACCTCGCCGCCGTGGCGGCGTTGCCAACCATTCTCATCAACCAGACGTCGGCGAACTTCTACTTCGGCGGCACGTCGATCCTGATCGTGATCGGCGTGGCGCTGGACACGATGAAGCAGCTCGAGGCGCAGCTCATGATGCGCAATTACGAGGGCTTCCTGAAGTAGGGTTTCGCCCTCCCGTGGCCGAAACACCACCGTTCTCTTACGGGCGACGTTAGGTATGTCAGAGCTCAACCTGATTTTGCTCGGTCCTCCGGGGGCCGGTAAAGGCTCGCAGGCCGCGCGACTGCGCAAGGACTTCGACCTTGCCTACATCGCGACCGGCGACCTGCTGCGCCACCACGTCGAGCAGGAGACCGAGCTCGGGCAGAAGGCGTCGTCGTACATGGACAAGGGCGAGCTCGTGCCCGACGATCTCGTGATCGCGATGATCCTCCACAAGGTCGAGGAGGAGGGCGACGACGGCTTCCTGCTCGACGGCTTCCCGCGCAACGACGCGCAGGCCGACGCGCTGTACGAGGAGCTGGAGGGGATGGGCCGGCGGCTGACCGCCGCGCTCTACGTGGCCGCGCCCGACGACGTCGTGGTCGAGCGCCTGTCCGGGCGCCGGCAGTGCTCGAACGGCCACATCCAGCACGTCACGTTCGACCCGCCGAAGGTCGACAACATGTGCGATCTGTGCGGCCGCCCGCTCAAGCAGCGCAAGGACGATCAGCCCGAGGTGGTGCAGAAGCGTCTGCAGACCTACCATGATCAGACGGAATCGCTGATCGACTACTACGAGGAGAAGGGACTGCTGCGCCGGTTCGACGGCACGCGCAGCCCCACCGAGGTCCACGACCACATCCGGGCCACCCTCGCGACGCTGCGCCTCGAAGAGCGCCTCTGAATCCCATGATCATCAAGAAGACGCCGGCGGAGATCGACAAGATGGCTCGCGCTGGAGAGATCCTGGTCCGCACGATGGATCTGCTCGCCGGCAAGGTCCGCCCGGGCGCGACGACGCTCGAGCTCGACCAGGCGGCCGAGCGGTTCATCCGCTCCCAGGGCGCGACGCCCGCGTTCAAGGGCTACCGCGGGTTCCCGGGCTCGATCTGCGCATCCCCGAACGACATGGTCGTGCACGGCATCCCGGGCAAGTTCAAGCTCTCGCGCGGGGACATCCTGAGCATCGACATCGGCGTGGTGCTCGACGGCTGGGTCGCCGACGCGGCGCGCACGTTCGCGGTCGGCGAGGTCTCGCCGGTGGCGTCGAGGCTCCTGGAAGTGACCGAGGAGTCGCTTTTCCGCGCCGTCGAGCAGTGCCGCCCCGGCAAGCGGTTGGGCGACCTCGGCCATGCCGTCCAGGAGCACGTCGAGGGCGCGGGCTTCTCGGTCGTGCGCTCGCTGGTCGGCCACGGGATCGGCCGCAACATGCACGAGGAGCCCCAGATCGCCAACTACGGCACGCCCGGCAAGGGCACGCCGCTGGAAGAGGGCATGGTGCTCGCGGTCGAGCCGATGACGACCGCCGGCCGCCACATGGTGCGCATGGGCGACGACGGCTGGGCGATCTACTCGCAGGACGGCTCGGTGGCCGCGCACTTCGAGTTCACGATCGCGGTGACCGCCGAAGGCCCGCGGATCCTGACGCCTTGGCACGAGTCCAAGGCGCGCGCGGCTGCGTAGCTCGCAACTGCGGCATTGATGGGGGCGCTGTCGTGGGTGTGCTCGATTGACGGCGTATATGGGGGTCAATCGAGCACACTCCGCTCCCCCGCGGCCCTACCCAGCCGCAGTTTGACGTCCGCCGGCGCACGCGTCAGCTATGGGTCTCGCCATGGGTGACGGGCACGGCGTCGTCCTTGCGGAACGCGAGGAACATCGCCGCGGTCTCGTCCGGCCGGCCCGAGATCGCGACGATCTTGCCGCTGTCCGGGTGCTCGGCGACCTCCGGGTAGATCATCGTCGAGGCGATCAGGACCCGCGCGCGCTCGTCCGAGCGGTTGAGCACCTGGTGCGCCCCGCGGCGCCCGGCGGGGAACGCGACGAGCTCGCCCGGCACGAGCTCGCGCTCGCCCTCGCCGGTCCGTAGCGTCGGGCGCCCGGCGAGCACGATCAGCAGCTCCTCGTTGGCGTGGTGGATGTGCAGCGGCGACACGCGCCCGCCCGGGTCGACCTCGTACAGCGTCGCGCCCAGCTTCTCGGCGCCGGCCGCCGCTCCCACGCGCTGGCCGCGCAGGCCCGGCAGCTCGGCCTCCCACTCAGGCTCCAGGATGTTCGGCATCCCCTGATGATCGCCCACGCGCCAGACCGCCGCGTCGGGGGCGAACTTCTGACCTTCTCCGTTCAGGCCGGCGGCAGTTCCGGGGAGGCGGTGTCCAACTCCGTCCCCCACCCCGGGAGGCTCCATGAGCGAGACAACAACCGCCGAGCGCGCGGCGGACCAGGCGCGCGCGAAAACGCAGGAGGCCGGCGCCCAGGCACGTGACCGCGTCCGCGACGAGGTCGATCGCCGCTCGACCCAGGCGGGTCAGCAGGCCGGCAGCACCGCACAGGCGCTCCGGCAGGCGTCCCAGCGCCTGCGCGAGGACGGCAACGAGCCGGTCGCCAGGGCCATGGAGCAGGTCGCCGAGCGCGTCGACAGCGCGGGCAGCTGGCTGCGCGAGGCCGACGGCGACCGCATCCTGCGCGACGTCGAGGACTTCGGCCGCCGCAACCCGCTCGCGGTCGTCGCCGGAGGCGTCGCCCTCGGCTTCGCCGTGTCGCGCATGCTGAAGGCCTCGAGCCGCCGTCGCTACGAGGACAGCCGCCAGAGCTGGAGCGGCAACGGCCACGGCGAGCGCACGCGTGTCGGCGCACCGCGCGAGGGCTGGACCGAGGCCGGCCCGACCGGCGGCACGCCCGCGACGAGGCCGCCCGCCGGCCCGCCCGCGACACCGCCGCCCGCCGGCCCGCCGGCGATGACGCC
>DASSUY010000094.1:0-10842 GCA_035706525.1 Steroidobacteraceae bacterium | reverse complement strand
CAGGGTCCCGTGCACGACCATGTGGGCCCAGTGCGCGGGGAGCGGCTTGCCCTGCTCGCGCGCCTCGCGCGCGACCACGGGCGCGCAGACGACGATGTCGCCGATCTGCCTCCCCGCGAGCTCCGGCGCCGCGGGGAAGGACAGCACGTTCGTCGGCGCGTCGCGGCCGCGCCAGCGCGCGTTCAGCGCGCGGCTCTCGCGCGCGCCCACGACGCGGATGCCGAGCTCCCCGCGCCGCGCGCCGGCGGCGAGTCGGGCCCAGCGGCGCAGCGACGCGGGTCCCGGGGCCCAGGGCCGCCGCGTCCTGTAGCTCAGAACGACGTCGAGCGTCATGCGGGGCTCCCGTCCTTGCCGGACTCGCGCTCGTAGGCCTCGACGATCCGCTGCACCAGCGGGTGGCGGACGACGTCCCTGGCCGTGAAGCGCGTGACCGCGATGCCCTTGACCCCGTCCAGCACCTCGAGCGCGTGCCGGAGCCCCGACTGCCGGTGCGAGGGCAGGTCGGTCTGCGTGATGTCGCCCGTCACGACCGCGCGCGAGCCGAACCCGATGCGCGTCAGGAACATCTTGATCTGCTCGACGGTCGTGTTCTGCGCCTCGTCGAGGATGATGAATGCCTCGTTGAGCGTCCGGCCGCGCATGAAGGCGAGCGGCGCGACCTCGATGACGTTCCGCTCGATGAGCCGCGCCACGCGGTCGAAGCCGATCATCTCGTAGAGCGCGTCGTACATCGGCCGGAGGTAGGGGTCGACCTTCTGCGAGAGGTCGCCGGGCAGGAAGCCGAGCCGCTCGCCCGCCTCCACCGCCGGCCGCACCAGCACGAGCCGCCGCACGCTCTCCCGCTGCATCGCCTCCACTGCGCAGGCGACCGCGAGGTAGGTCTTCCCGGTGCCGGCGGGGCCGATGCCGAAGGTGAGGTCGTGCGAGCGGATCGCGGCGAGGTACTGCTGCTGGTTCGCGCCGCGCCCGCGGATGTGGCCGCGGAGCGTCTCGACCGAATCCTCGTCGGGGGCCGCGCGCGCGCCCATGCCGGATTCGTGGATCGCGAGGTGCACGTCCTCGGGCGTCACCGGGCCCGCGGCGGCGCGCTCGTAGAGCTGGCGCAGCACGGCGGCGCCCGCCCCGGCGTTCGCCCCGCGAAGCGCGAAGCGGCCTGAGCGGCGCCGGATCTCGATGCCGAGGCGGTTCTCGATCTGGTGCAGGTTCTCGTCGAGCGGGCCGCAGACCGCGGCGAGCCGCGCATTGTCCTCCGCGCCGAAGTCGACGCTCGACTCGGGGGCGGCGTTCAAGCGACCCACCGGCCGCGCAGCGAGTTCGGCATGGCCTCCGTGATGCAGACGTCCGCGAACCGGCCGACGAGCTCCGCCGGCCCGTCGAAGTTGACCCAGCGCATGTTCTCCGTGCGCCCGGCGAGCTGGCGCGGGTCGCGGCGCGCGCGCTTCTCGACCAGCACGCGCTGCACGCTGCCGACCATGGACTCGCTGATCCGCCGCCCCTGCGAGTCGAGCAGCGCCTGCAGGCGCGCCAGGCGCTCCTGCTTCACCTCGTAGGGCAGCTGCCCTGGCAGCGCGGCCGCGGGCGTGCCCGGCCGCCGGCTGTAGATGAAGCTGAAGGACTGGTCGAAGCCCGCTTCCTCGACGAGCGCGAGGGTCTCCCGGAAGTCCTGCTCGGTCTCGCCCGGGAAGCCGACGATGAAATCGGACGAGAGGCTGATGTCCGGGCGCACGGCGCGGACCTTCCGGACCTTCTGCTTGAACTCGAGCCGGGTGTAGCCGCGCTTCATGGCGGCGAGGATCCGGTCCGACCCGCTCTGCACCGGCAGGTGCAGGTAGTTCGCGAGCTTCCGCACGTCGGCGTAGGCCGCGACCAGCGAGTCGCGGAACTCGAGCGGGTGCGAGGTCGTGAAGCGGATGCGCTCGATCCCCTCGAGGCGCGCGACTTCGCGGATGAGCCCCGCGAGGTCGACGGGCGAGCCGTCCTTCCGCAGGCTGCGGTAGGCGTTGACGTTCTGCCCGAGGAAGGTCACCTCGCGCACGCCCTGCGCGACCAGGGATTGCACCTCTTCCACGACCTGCGCGAAGGGGCGGTTCACCTCCTCGCCGCGGGTGTAGGGCACGACGCAGAAGCTGCAGTAGCGGCTGCAGCCTTCCATGACCGAGACGAATGCGGACGCGCCGGACGCCCGGGGTGCCGGCAGCCGATCGAACTTCTCGATCTCGGGGAACGAGACGTCCACCTGCGGCTCGCGCGTCTCCTGCAGCCGCTCGATCATGGCCGGCAGGCGATGGATGGTCTGGGGCCCGAAGACGAGGTCCACGAAGGGCGCGCGCTCGAGGATGCCCTCGCCTTCCTGGCTCGCGACGCAGCCGCCCACGCCGATCACGAGGCCGGGCTTGCGTTCCTTCAGGAGCCGCCACTGGCCGAGGTGTGAGAACACCTTTTCCTGCGCCTTCTCGCGCACGGGGCAGGTGTTCAGCAGGACGACGTCCGCGGATTCAGGGTCCGCCGTGACTTCGAGGCCGCCGGACTCCCGGAGGATGTCCGCCATGCGGGCCGAGTCGTATGCGTTCATCTGGCAGCCGAAGGTCGAAATGTAGAGTCGGCCGCTCATGGGCAGGGTATGCGCTCCGGGATGAAAACAGCCGTTTAGGGTACCGGTTTTGGCCCCAGCGATGAAGCGAATCACGCGTCGCGAAGTCCCGAAACTTTCTATTAACCCATTGATTCCATAACCCTTGCTAGGGTTCGGAAGCCAGGTGGCGCCCCAGGCGCACGGCGAGCGCGACGAGGGTGAGCGTCGGGTTCGCGTAGCCGCCCGCGGGGAACACCGAGCTGCCCGCGACATAGAGGTTCGGCACGTCATGGACGCGCCCGTCCGGATCCACGACGCCCTGCGCCGGGTCGCGGCTCATGCGGGTCGTCCCGAGGTGGTGCTTGCCCCACTCCACCGCCTCCCGCCAGGCAGCGGGCTCCGTGGGAAGCCGCGACTCGAAATGGCCGAGGCCGGACCTGCGCAGCGCCGCGTCGAAACGCCGGTGCATCTCCATGGCGCTCGCGACGTCCCCCTCGCCCAGGCGCCACTCGAGCCGCGCGAGCGGCCGGCCGAAGGCGTCCTTCCTTCCGGAGAGCGTCACGCGGTTCCCGCGGTCGGGGGCGCACTCGAAGATCGCGCGCGTGCGCCAGCGCGCCGGCTGCAGGCGGCGCGCAGCGAGCTTGCGCAGGACCGCAGTCGCGAGCTTTCCCGGCGCGCGCAGCGCCGTCGCCGCGCGGCGCCCGAATGCGCCCGGCACGGCGCGGCCCCGGAGCGCATTGCCGATCTCGAGCATCGCGCGCACCTCCTCGCTGTCGAAGGCGGCGTGCGCCTCGTAGGCGGGATGGAAGAACAGGGCGCCGTTCAGGAGGCGCGCCTCGCGCTGCGTCTTCGCGCCGAGCGCGACCAGGGCGCGGACCGTGCCGCGCGCGCCTTCCGGGTGCGCAAACGGCAGGTGGAAGGCGAGCGAGGGCGCGGGATCCCGCGGCACGAAGCTGCCGGCATTGATGAAGCCGTGCTCCATGAAGTAGCGGCCGACGAGGCCCCGGGCGTTCCCGATCGCGCGCTCCGGCGAATCGCCGGACAGCAGCAGCAGCCGCGCATTCTCGATGCCGCCCGCGGCGAGCACGTAGCGCCGCGCGAGGACCTCGAAGCGGCGCCCCTCGAGCGTCCCCGCGCGCAAGCGGGCGACGAGGCCGCCGTCTCCCCCGCGCTCGAGCCGGAGCGCGACCGCGTGAAGCAGGACGCGGATGCGCGGATCGCGCTCGAGCGCGGCGCGGTGCGCGTCGCCGAACTTCTGCGGGCGCATGTGGAAAATCGCGGGCTCGAATTCCTCGCCCAGCGGCAGCCGCGCCATCCTTGCCCGCGACTCCCAGTCCGCCGCCTCGTACTCCGGCGGCCCGAGGCCGCAGAGCGCGTGCGCGCGCGCGAGGTGCGGCAGGATTTCCTCGCGCAGAAACGGCCAGCCGCTGCCGGCGACCCAGCCCCGGGCCTCGAAATCGATCGCGTCCAGCGGGCGGCACCAGCCGGCCCAGACGCCCGTCGCGCCGCCGAGCCGCGCGCAGCGCGTCTCGACGAGCGGCGGATAGCGGCTGCCCGCCGATTCGCCGGCAAGCAGCGCCTGGCTCCGCCGCTCGTGCGCGAGGCCGCCGGCCTCGAGCAGGCAGACGCTCCGGCCCGCGGCGGCGAGCTCCAGGGCGACGGCGATTCCGGCGGGCCCGCCGCCCACGATGCACACGTCGCATTCGAGCGGTCGCGTCGCGTCGCGGCGGCGTGCGTCCTCGAGCACTCAGGCCTCCGCCGCGACCGGAATGCGCCGTCCCGGCCGGCGATCCCGCGGCTCGATGCCGAGCCAGCCCTCGACGGTCGGTGCGAGGTCCCGGATGTCGTGTCCGGCCACGCGCCGCTTCGCGGCGATTCCAGGGCCGCGCGCGACGAACCATCCGCGGCCGAGGTGATTGCCGGAGCGGCCCGAGGGCAGGCGCGCGGGCACCCGGTAGCGCAGCGACGGCAGCGCGTCGGAGGTCAGTTCCGCGAACGAGCCGGCCCGCGGCCCGCTCCAGGGAACGACGAGGTCCGGCAGCAGGTGCCGGCAGGGCGCGTCGCCTGGCGCGTCCGCGAAGGCGTGTGCCGCCCGGCCGGCGATGCAGGCGCCGTCCTTTCGGTCGTGCAAGCCCTCGACCACCGCGGCGAGCGCCGCGCAGGCTTGCGCATATTCGCCCTCCTCGACGATGCCTTCGCGCTCGCGGCCGCGCAGGTTCACGCGCAGGTAGGCCGCGTGGTCCATCGGCATGGGGAAGTGCCGCGTCCGCCGCCAGTCGAGCATGCCGGACGACCAGAGTGCGACGAGGGCATCCGATGCCCCGCCGGGAAGCCGGTTCAGCAGGGGTCGGACGAGATGCATCGGCATCCGGCGGCGGACGGCATACAGCAGCCCCGTGCGCGCGGCGCGCCCGGTGGACGCGGCCTCGGCTTCCCGCAGGATGTCGGCCATGAGGTCGGACCAGCCGGGATTCGGTCCCATTCCGTGCAGGGCGAAGGCGACGATGCGCGTCCCGGGGTCCACGCGCTCGAGCAGGCGCGCCATCGCGTGGTCCGTCGCCTCGTAGAGCTCGTCGACCGCGCCCTCGAGGATCTCGCGCTCCCGCGGCGACGGCTCGTCCGCGAGCTGCGAAAGGTCGGTGAGGTAATGGCCGACGCGGTGCACGGCGCCGAAGACGATGCACGAGAAGTCCCAGCGCTCGCGGCCGAGCAGGTCGAGCGCGACGTCCGCCGACTGCTCGATCGAGCGCAGCAGCTCCCCGCGCAGGGCCAGGAGCGAGCCCGTCGTCTGCCGGCCGAAGCGCTCGCGCGGCATCGCGGGCCGGCCGTGCCGCCGGGCGAGCCCGGCCCACAGGCCCTCCGGCCAGGAGCCGCGCGAGATGAGGTCGTGCGTACCCCAGCCGCCGACGTAGATGCCGTCGAGCGGCCTCGGCTTCCCGAGGATCATCGGCACGTCGACGATGCAGGCGCGAAGGCCGCGCCCGCGCCACTCCTCCCAGAACGGCCGCGCGCCTAACCAGCGATCCGTCGGCACCTCGTAGCGCATCGCCTCCGGGCGCCAGAGCTTGTTGTGGTAGATGCCGTGCCAGGCGACGTCGCGGCCCGTGTAGAAGCTCGGCCAGACGCCGCCGGCGAACAGGTCGGCGCCGGAGGCGAGCGAACCCGAAGTCCCGGCCGCGCGCAGCGCGGTGAGCGCCGGCAACCGGCCGCGCGCGGCGAGCGCGTCGATGCGGGCCTCGTCGGCGGCATCGAGGCCGAGCATCAGGACGGGCGTGGCCGTGCCCATGGCCGGAGGCTAGAGGAAACGCCGCACGAGCGACCAGTACCCGTTGACGGAGCCGGACAGCAGCGAGAGGCAGGCGCGCTGGAAGCGGCTGCCCTTGACCGCGCCCGTCAGCGGCAGCGGGCCGCCCCGCAGCAGCTCGCCGTCGCGCACGCGGCGCGAAGCCCGGACTTCCGCGCGCCGGGTCCGGAGGCGCGGCCATTCGCCGGCGGCGGACTTGAGCGCGCGCCACCACGGCGCGAGCCAGCCCATGCGCGCGAGCCCTGCGAGCTGGAACAGCTCGTACAGCCCGAGGGCCGGCGACAGCAGGAGGAGCGTCCGGCGCGAATAGCAGCGCGCGATGATGAGCCAGCGGTTGCGCAGGAGGTAGTACACGCGCGCCTTCGAAACGGCATAGCCCGGGCGGTAGGACAGCTCCGGCGTGCCGCCGCCGTGCAGGACACGGGCGGCCGGTTCCGACCAGGTCTCGTAACCCCAGATGTTGGCGCGCAGCCCGAACTCGTGGTCCTCGAGGTTGAACACGAAATCCTCGTCGAAGGGCGCGCCGTGGCGCCAGCGGGCGCGGTCGATCAGGAAACAGGCGGTGACCACCGAGCTCGTCCGCGCGGCCGCGGCCGGCACGTCCTTCTCCGGGAGGTCCGCGTGCCGCGGCGCCATGAGGCCGAGGAAGTGGCAGTCCGCGCTGTCGTACTGGATCGTCCCGGGCGCACCCTCGTAGAGGACGCGCGGCGCGACGAGGAGCGCCCCCGGGCGGGCGCGCAGCGCCGACAGCAGCGCCTCGAGGCAGCCGGGCTCGAGCCGCACGTCGTTGTCCTGGAACAGGATGAGGTCGTTCGCGGCCGCCGCGAGCCCCGCGTTCCTCGCCGCCCCCGGGCCGGCGTTCCGCGGCAGCCGCAGGATCCGCGCCCCGGGCACGCGCGCGCGCACGACGTCCACGCTGCCGTCGGTCGAGGCATTGTCGACGAAGAGCACCTCGGCGAACCCGCCCGACTGCGCGAGCGCGGCGGAAAGCGCGGGCGCCAGCCGGTCGGCGCCGTCGTGGTTGATGACGCAGAGGGTGACCGCCGCTTGCATGCGGGGGAGTATGGCGGGGAGCGCGCGTCAGCGCTTGGTGGACATCTCGCGGCCGAAGGTGCCGGTCGCGACGAAGTCGGCGGGCCTCAGGTCGCCGACCACGAAGCGGCCGGTCGCCGTGATCTTCGCGCCCTGCGGCAGCGTGTCCGCCATCGTGCGGCGGCGCGCCATGTGCACCGAGTACTCGAGCTCGTGCAGCAGCGCCGGCTTCGAGTAGTAGTAGCCCTGCCCCGCGACGCAGCCGAGCTCGACCAGCCCGCGCTGCTGGTGCTCGAGCTCGATGCCCTCGGCGACCACCTCGAGGTCGAGCGTGCTGCCGAGCGTGATGATCGCGCGCGCGAAGTCCTCGCCGCCCTCGACGCCGCCGAGGCGCTCCACGAAGGACCGGTCGATCTTCATGATGTCGATCGGGAAGCGGTGCAGGTACGAGAGCGACGAGTAGCCGGTGCCGAAGTCGTCGATCGCGATGCGCACGCCGAGCTTCTTGAGCTCCTGCAGCGTCGCGAGCACGGCCTCGGTGTTGTGCATCAGCACGCTCTCGGTCAGCTCGATCACGAGGCATCCCGGGTCGATCTCGGAGATCGCGAGCGCCCGGCGCACGTCCGCGCAGATGTCGGACTTCGCGAGCTGCACGGCGGAGACGTTGACGCCGACGCGGACCTGCCGGCCCTCGGGCAGGCGCGCCTGCCACACGCGGACCTCGCGGCAGGCCTGCGCGAGCACCCAGCGGCCGAGCGGCACGATCTGGCCGGTCGCCTCGGCGATGGGGATGAACTCGGCCGGCGAGATCGTGCCCCGCGTCGGGTGCTTCCAGCGGACCAGCGCCTCGACGCCGAGCAGGTAGCCGGAGTGCAGCTCGATGATCGGCTGGTAGTGCAGCAGGAACTGGCCTTCGCGCAGGGCCCGGTCGATCTCCGCCTCGAGCTCCCGGCGCTCGCTCGCGGCCTGCTGCATCGACTGCTCGTACACGACGTAGCGGCCCTTGCCGGCGGACTTCGCGGCGTACATGGCGACGTCGGCGTTGCGCATCAGCTCCTCGACGCCGTCGCCGGCGTCCGAGAACGCGATGCCGACGCTCGCCGCCACGGACGCGTTGACGCCCGGGATGTCGAGCGGCTCCTGCAGCGACTCGACGATGCGCGCGGCGATCTCCAGCACGGGCTCGCGCGCGGTCAGGTTCTCGAGCAGCACCGCGAACTCGTCGCCGCCGAGGCGCGCGACCGTGTCGCCGCTGCGCGTCGCCTTGACGAGGCGCTGCGCGCTCCGGTGCAGCACGCGGTCGCCGGTCGCATGGCCGTGCGTGTCGTTGATCTCCTTGAAGTTGTCGAGGTCGACGAAGACGACGGCGAGGCCGCGGCCGTTGCGCTTGCTGACCGCGACGGAGTGCTCCAGGCGGTCCCGGAACAGTGAGCGGTTCGCGAGCAGCGTCAGCGGGTCGTGCAGCGCCATCCGCTTCAGCTGCTCCTCCATGCCCTTGCGGTCGGTCGTATCGCGCAGGTTCAGCAGCCTGCCGCCGATCGCGGGCTCGCCCTCCATGTTCGTGCCGTGGATCTCGACGATGCGGCTGCGGTCCTCGTCCGCGCGCGGCACGCGCGCCTCCATGGCCGCGGAGGCGCCTGGGCTCCCGAGGTCGTGCGCCAGGTATTCCCGGAGCCGCGCGCGGTCGTCGAAGGCGAGCAGCTCCTCGAGCCGCTGGCCGATCAGGTCGCAGGCCTGGAAGCCGAAGATGCGCTCGGCCGTCGGCGTCACGTAGGTCACGGTGCCGTCGGGCGCGACGATCGCGATCACGTCCGCCGTGTTCCGGATCAGGGCGTTGAAGCGCGCTTCCGCCGAGCGCTTCGCGAAGCCCGTCTGCACCGCGACCGAGATCGCGGCCATGAACGCCTGCCGCGCGAACAGGAGCCCCGCCGCGACGCAGACGACGGCCGCGATGAGGCCGGCCGGCTCGTCGAACTCGCCCTCGTGCAGCGCGAGCAGGGCGTAGCCCGCGAGCATCAGCGCGGCGTACGGCATCAGTGCCGCGAACGGCGAGCCGCGGTCGGCCGCATCCATCGGCGGCGCGCGCCGCTCGGCCCGCAGGTAGTCGAGGTGGGCCGCGACCGCGAAGGCCGCGATCGCGACGAGGTGCAGGGGCACGGCGAAGGCCGAGCGGGCGCCGGCGGCGGCGGCGTGCGCTTCCAGCAGCCTCGACCCGACTAGGGTCCCGAGCGCGAACGCGAAGGCCGCGAGGGCCGGCCAGCCCCGCCAGTCCGAGCGGCGCAGCAACAGGAGGCAGGCCAGCACGCCGAGCAGCGCGTCCATCCGCACCGTCCACGGGGCGCGCGCCGCCAGCGAATGCGGGGGAAGGTCGTGCGGAGCCGCGAGCCAGAGCACGACGCCGACGCAGAGGGCGACGAGGGTCGCTTCCAGCCAGAACTGCGGCCCGAAGGCCTGGCGACGCGTCGAGATCAGGAAGCAGACGGCGGCCATGGCCGCGCAGGGAAAGAACGCGAACTGCAGGGCGACCGACATCCACTGCAGGACCGGCACATCCAGCGCGCGCGTCGTCGGCACGACGAAGGTCGCCGCGAGCTCGAGGCCGAGCGCGAGCGCGAGCCAGCGCCAGGCGTGGCGGCGGCACTGCTCGAGGCTCTCGATGCCTGCGCTGCGCGAGACGACGAAGAGGGCCGCCAGCGTCGCGATCACGCCGGCGACGAGCACCGGGAGGCCCGAGGCGTGGGCGCTGCCGGCCGCGGCCGAGGCCGTCGCGCCCGCCGCCAGGGCGATGCACAGCAGCACGAGCCAGGCCGTCCCGTGGTCGAACCACGGAGACATCGCCTCGCGCACACCGGTCGCCCGCGGCGGGTTGCCGTCCAGCGCCATCGCAGCCGCACTCCTTGAGGTCGGCGAAGCCTCGGGGCCCCGCGCAAACCCGGAAAATCGACCCGATGGTGACTTAATGTGGCGCCCCCGGACGCCAACCGCATCACACAAAGACGGGGAAAACCGCCCGTAAGCGGCCGCAAGACCCCGAGTTCAGGCGGAATGCGTGACGGGGAGCAACAAGGGACTCCGGGGCGGAAGGCCGCTCCCCGGCCCCCTGGATCGGCCCCTCGCTAGAAGGGAATGTCGTCGTCGAAGGACTCGGCGACGCCCGCGGCCTCCGTCGCCCGTGCCGGCTCTTCCTGCCGGTCGCGCGAGCGGTCCGAGCCGCCGCCCATCGCCCGGTCGCCGCCGCGGCCGCCGAGCATGTTCATCTCGTTCGCGATGATCTCGGTCGTGTAGCGGTCGTTGCCGTCCTTGTCCTGCCACTTGCGCGTGCGCAGGCGCCCCTCGATGTAGACCTGGGAGCCCTTGCGCAGGTATTCCGCCGCGATCTCCGCGAGCCGGTCGAACATCGCGACGTTGTGCCACTCCGTCGCTTCCTTGTTCTCGCCCGTCTGCTTGTCGCGCCACTGCTCCGTGGTCGCGATCCGGAGGTTCACGACGGTCTTGCCCGAGGGCATGGCGCGCTGCTGCGGGTCCTGTCCCAGGTGACCGATCAGGATGACTTTGTTGACGCCGCGTGCCATGGCCGCTTCCCCGCTGTGGTTTGCCGCTCATTGTAGTCGCCGGGGGGCCGTCCGCGCACCGCAATTCTCGCGCGTTCAGGGCGATTCGGTCGCCTTCGCGAACGGCAGCCAGCAGAGCGCTGCCGCCGCGGCGAACAGGAAGATTCCCGTGTTCTGCCAGTGGCTTCCGAGCAGGACGCCGCCGGCGAGCCCCCCCGCGAAGGCGCCCGCGAACTGGGAGGTCGCGAAGAGGCCCATGGCGGCGCCGCGGCTCGCCTCCCCCGCCGCCTCCGCGAGCGCGGCCGGCAGGCGCGCCTCCAGGAAGTTGAACGCGCCGAAATAGAGGACGAGCGCGCCGAGCAGCCCGTCGAAATGCGCCTCGG
>DASSUY010000093.1:0-2035 GCA_035706525.1 Steroidobacteraceae bacterium | reverse complement strand
CGGGTAGTTGAGCACCGTCATGACGAGCATGCCGTCCTGGGGCCGCACCATCACGAGCTGCTCGCGGCCGGAGAGCACGACCTGCGCGATCGCGACGACGTTCGCGTCCGCCATGCCGCGCGCGAGCAGCGCGTACGGCCGGTTGCCGGCCGGGCCGTCGGGGAGCAGGTAGTACGTGCGCCCCGCGACGTAGACGGGGTCGATCGCGTCGGGCGAGACGAACCCGTCGATCGCGACGGACTTGTCCGACTTCGCGCGGACCTTCTGCAGCTCCTCGTCGTCGATGACGACGTACTGGTCCTTCGCGTACTCGTAGCCCGAGACGATGTCCTCGGCGCGCAGCTCCCCGTGGGTCTCGCAGACCTTCTTGTAGCGCACGCGGCCGTTGCAGGCCTGGTGCAGCTGGTTGAGGCGGATCTCCTCCTCGGGGTTGTTGGCCGTGTAGGCCTTCACGGGAACGGACACGAGGCTGAGCCTCAGGAACCCTTTCCAGCTGGTGCGCGGCGCCATCGGGATCTCCGGGGGGAGGAGACGAGGATCGGCGATGGCGGGCCGCGAGCGCAAGCCGTCGCCCGGACCTCGGCCGCCGGAGGCGCGCGTTTCGGCGTCAGGACGCGAAAAAAGGCGCTGGAGCGCGGGAAGCAAACGGGCCCGGGGCCCCCGAGGGGACTCCGGGCCCGGGGGGAACCGCCCCCCGCTAGATCACGATCGGCGTGCCGTCGAACTTGTTGAAGACGAAGCTCGCGGTCTCGTTGTAGGTGGCCTTGTAGTCGCGCAGCATGCTGAGCGCGACGGCCTCGCCGAGGCGCATCGACTCCTCGCCGTCCGTGCGCCAGTGCACGCCCGCGATGTTGCGGCCGGTGGCCACGTTCGAGGCGATCTTGTTGAGCTCGCCCTCGATCGTCATGAGCCCGACGTCCGCTCCGGCGTACGGCACCAGCGCGGAGCCGTCGTCCGTCGGCTCCATCGGCGTGAAGAAGTCGGTGACCGGACGCTGCGTGTCCTTGAGCGCCTTCAGGATCGTGACGCACGCGCCCGCGACGGTCGCGTGGCCCGCGCCGTAGGAGGGGTGCGCCGGCGAGCCTTCCGGGAATGCCATCGGGAGCAGGTACGTGCCGTTCCGGCTGAACGCCTCGGCGAGGCCCGCGGAGTTGAGCAGGTCGGCGTGCTGGTCGTAGGCCTTCTGCCCGGTGAGGTGCACGTGCGCACGGCCGACGTAGACCTCCGGGCGGAGGCGGCGGTGGACGAACCACTTCTGGAACCACACCGCCTTGAGGGCGCGGGTCGCGACCGCGCACAGCATGGCCGCGAAGTCCGGCCCACCGAGCGTGCCGAAGCCGACTTGCGTGGCGGATGCGTTGTACGGGTTTCCGGAGTTGGCGGGGACCCCGACGGCGGCCATCACGAGGAAGGCCTGGAAGTACGCCTGGAACAGCACGTCCACGTGCACCCACGCGCCGATGTCGCGGCCGTTGCGCATGTAGACGAGCCCACCCGGAGCGTTGCTGAAGGCGGGGTTGATCCCGTTCTGGCGCGCGAGCCAGTCGGCCTGGTTCGTCAGGTAGTCGATCCCGGCCGCGTAGGTGTTCGCGCGCGGGTCGATGTCCTGGGTCCCGAAGGGCTGCGGGCGATAGAAGAACTGCGAGAGGTAGGGGCCGACCGTGCAGCCCGGGTACGGGTCGCGGAAGAGCGTCTGCGCGGTGACGAGACCGCCGACCTTCGGGCCGCGGAAGTCGGAGGCCGCGTTGAGGTCCGCGATCGCCGTCGCCGCGTCCGGATCGCTCGCGTACAACCGGAACGGCACGTCGCGCAGGTGCGCCATCCACAGGTTCTCGATGCCCTCGCCGGCCTGCCACGCGCTCGCGAAGGCCGGCGCCGCGGGGATCGTCATCGCGTGCGAGTCGAGGCAGTCGAGCGACCACGCGAGGCCCGACTGCGGGTTGATCATCTTGTGCACCGGCGTGTTGCCCGCCGCCGGACCCGCGCCGCCGGGGTTGCCGATCTGGATCAGCTCGAAGTCGTTCGGATCGCCGCT
>DASSUY010000092.1:0-9879 GCA_035706525.1 Steroidobacteraceae bacterium | reverse complement strand
CGTCCGCACGCCGCCGGCCCTGGATCCCGCCGTCGACGTCGCGGCGCTCGAGTCCGACATCGCGCAGACCGTCCGCACCTGGCAGGATCACCTCCACGACGCGCTGGCGGCGGCCTTCGGCGAGGGCGACGCCACGCGGCTCTACCGCGCCTGGGGCGACGCCTTCCCGGCGTCGTACCAGGAGGACGTCGACCTCGCCGTCGCGGTCGAGGACGTCGGGGCGCTCGAGCGCGTGGCCGCTGAGCCCGAGGCCCTGCACATGGGCCTGTACCGCGCGAAGGACCAGCCCCCGCACCGCGTGCAGTTCAAGCTCCTGCGCAAGGAGCGGCCGATCCCGATCTCCGACGTCCTGCCGACGATCGAGAACCTCGGGCTCAAGCTGATCAGCGAGCGGCCCTACGAGATCGGCAGCGCGCCGGCGCTGTACTGGATCCAGGACTTCGAGCTCGAGCACCCGCGCGGAGTGACGATCGACCTCGCGACCGACGGCCCGCGCCTCAAGGAAACCTTCGCGCGCGTCTGGGCCGGCGAGGCCGACAACGACGGCTTCAACCGCCTCGTGCTGGCCGCCGACCTCGAGTGGCGGGAGGCCGCGGTGCTTCGCACCTACGCGCGCTGGTTCAACCAGCTCGGCCTGCCGCTCTCGCAGGCCTACATCGAGGAGGCCCTCGCCAGCAACGCGGCGGCCGCCGGCCACCTGCTGCGCCTGTTCGCCGCGCGCTTCGACCCCTCCCTGTCCGCGCCCGCGAGGCGCCGCGCCGAAGCGACGCACCGCCGCGCGCTCGAGCGGCTGCTCGCCGGGGTCTCGCGCATCGACGACGACCGCATCCTCCGGGCCTTCCTGGCCGCGATCGACGCGACGCTGCGCACGAACTACTACCGGACGGACGAGGTCGGGCGGCACCGCCCGTTCATCGCGATGAAGATCGACTCGCGGCGCCTCGCCGAGGTGCCGGCGCCGAAGCCGATGTTCGAGATCTTCATGCACTCGCCGCGCGTCGAGGGCGTCCACCTGCGCATGGGCCGCGTCGCGCGCGGCGGGCTTCGCTGGTCGGACCGCCGCGACGACTTCCGCACCGAGGTCCTCGGCCTGGTCAAGGCGCAGATGGTCAAGAACGCGGTCATCGTGCCGGCGGGCGCCAAGGGCGGCTTCGTGCCGCGGCGCCCTCCCGCCGGGCGCGACGAGGCGCAGGCGGACGGCACGGAGTGCTATCGCTGGTTCATCCGTTCGCTGCTCGACGTCACCGACAACGTGATCGCCGGCAGGGTGGCGCCGCCCGCGGGCGTCGTGCGGCACGACGGCGACGATCCCTACCTCGTCGTCGCCGCGGACAAGGGCACGGCGAAGTTCTCCGACGTCGCGAACGCGATCTCGCAGGAATACGGGTTCTGGCTCGGCGACGCCTTCGCCTCGGGCGGGTCCGCCGGCTATGACCACAAGGGCATGGGCATCACGGCCCGCGGCGGCTGGGAGTCGGTGCGCCGCCATTTCCGCGCGCTCGGCCACGACATCCAGTCCCAGGACTTCACCGTCGCGGGCATCGGCGACATGTCGGGCGACGTCTTCGGCAACGCGATGCTGCTGTCGAAGCACATCCGGCTGGTCGCGGCGTTCGACCACCGGCACATCTTCCTCGACCCCGACCCGGACGCGGCGAAGGGCTTCGCCGAGCGCGAGCGGATGTTCGCCCTGCCCCGCTCGAGCTGGGAGGAATACGACGCGCGCGCCATCTCGAAGGGCGGCGGCGTCTTTTCGCGGCAGAGCAAGACCATCCCGCTGTCGGCCGAGGCGCGCGCCCTGCTCGGGCTCACGGCCTCCCCGGCGACGCCCGTCGAGGTCATCCGCGCGATCCTCAAGCTGCCGGTGGACCTCCTCTGGAACGGCGGCATCGGCACGTACGTGAAGTCCGCCGACGAGACGAACGCGGAGATCGGCGACCGCGCGAACGACGCGGTGCGCGTCAACGGCTCGGAGCTGCGCTGCCGCGTCGTCGGCGAGGGCGGCAACCTCGGCTTCTCGCAGCGGGGCCGCATCGAGTACGCGGCCGCGGGCGGGCGCATCAACACCGACTTCATCGACAACTCGGCGGGCGTCAACTGCTCCGACGTCGAGGTCAACCTCAAGATCCTGCTGAACCCGCTCATGAAGTCCGGGCGGCTCCCGCGCGGCGAGCGCAACGCGCTGCTCGCGAGCATGACCGACGAGGTCGCGCGGCTCGTGCTGCGCAACAACTACCTGCAGAGCCTCGCGATCTCGACGCTGGAGGCGCGCTCCGTCGAGCGGCTGCCTGAACTCGGCCACGCGATCCACGCGCTCGAGCGCAGCGGCACGCTGGACCGCGCGCTGGAGGCCCTGCCCTCGGCCGACGAGATCGCGGACCGACGGCGGAAGGGCCAGGGCCTGACCCGCCCCGAGCTCGCGATGCTCCTCTCGTACTCCAAGATCTGGCTGTCCGAGCGGCTCGGCGAGACCGACGTCGCCGACGACCCGTACCTCGGCGCGGAGCTCACGCGCTACTTCCCGGAGCCCGTGCAGCGGCGCTTCCCGAAGGAGATCCTGAAGCACCAGCTGCGGCGCGAGATCATCGTCACCGCGGTCACGAACAGCCTCGTCAACCGCATGGGGCCCGTGTTCGCGATCCGCATGCAGGAGGACACGGGCGCCGGGGTCGGGGCGATCGCGCGCGCCTATTCGATCGCGCGCGAAGTCACCGGCATGCGCGAGTTGTGGGCGGAAATCGAGGCCCTCGACGACCGCGCGCCGACGGCGATCCAGTACGAGATGATGGTCGAGACGACGAGGCTCCTGCGCCACCTGAGCTACTGGGTGCTGCGCACGCAGGGCCGCGACCTCGACATCGAGCGCGAGGTCTCGCGCCTCGCCCCGGGGATCCGCGAGCTGATGCGCGACCTGCCGGAGCTGATCGAGGGCACGGAGGTCGTGCGGTACGAGCGCGCGCTGGCCCGGTTCTCGAAGGACGGCGTGCCGGCCAAGGTGGCGCGCCGCGTCGCGAGCCTCGGCGCGATCCACGCAGGCGTCGACATCGTCGAGCTCGCGCTCGCGCGCCGCACGGGCATCGGCCATGCGGCCCGCGTCTATTTCGGGCTGGGCGCGGCGCTCGGCCTCGACTGGCTGCGCGACCAGATCGAGCACCTCGCCGTCGACGGCCACTGGCAGGCCGTCGCCCGCGGGACGATCCGCGAGGAGCTCTACCACCTCCAGCGGCGCCTGTGCGAGCGCGTGCTCGCGGGCAAGGCGCGCGGCGACGCGCGCGAGCGCGTGGCGGCCTGGATCGCCGCGGGCGGCCACAAGGTCGCGAACCTCGAGCGGACGATCCGCGAGATGCGCGCGACGGGCTCCGCCGACTTTGCGACGCTGTCGGTCGCCGTGCAGGCGGTGCGCAGGCTGGCCGGGCACTGACGGATGGCCGCGCGGCTCGTCCTGCTTCGCCACGGCCAGAGCGCCTGGAACCTCGAGAACCTCTTCACGGGGTGGACCGACGTCGACCTCACGGCGCAGGGCCGCGAGGAGGCGCGCGCGGCCGGCGCGCTGCTCCGCGAGGGGGGATTCGAATTCGGCCGCGCCTTCACCTCGGTGCTGAAGCGCGCGATCCGAACGCTCTGGATCGCGACCGACGAGATGGACCGCCTGTGGGTCCCGGTCGACCGCGACTGGCGGCTGAACGAGCGCCACTACGGGGCGCTGCAGGGCCTCGACAAGGCGGAGACGACCGCCAAGTACGGGGCGGAGCAGGTGAAGGTCTGGCGCCGCAGCTACGACATCCCGCCCCCGCCCCTCGCGGCGGACGACCCGCGGCACCCGCGATTCGACGTCCGCTACCGCGACATCGATCCCGCGCGCCTGCCGTCGACGGAGTCGCTGAAGGACACCCTGGCCCGCGTCGAACCCTGGTGGCGCGAGCGGCTCGTGCCCGCGCTGGCCGAGGGGCAGGACGTGCTCGTGGTCGCGCACGGCAACAGCCTGCGGGCGCTGGTCAAGATGCTGGACGGCATGAGCGACACCGAGATCGTCGAGTTCAACATCCCGACGGGCGTGCCCATCCTCTACGAGCTGGACGACGGCCATCGCCCGAAGGCGCCGCGCCGCTTCCTCGGCGATGCCGCCGCCATCGAGGCCGCCGCGCGCGCCGTGGCGGCGCAGGCGGAGAAGAAATAAAAGGGGACAGGCACCTTTAAAGGTGCCTGTCCCTTTTATTCCTCCGGCGCCACCTCGACCTCGAGCCCGGCGAGCGCCGCCTCGAACGGGATCTGGCAGGACAGGCGCGAGCCGCGCGGCCGGTAGCTCTCGAGTTCCTGCAGGATCTCCTTCTCGTCACCCTGCATCGGCGGCAGCTTGTCGAGCCAGGGCTCGGCGACGTACACGTGGCAGGTCGCGCAGGAGCACATGCCGCCGCAGATCGCGGCGACGCCGTAGTCGAATTCGCGCAGCGTCTCCATGAGGCTGACGCCCTCGCGCGCGTTCACGCGGTGCACGCCGCCGTCGCGGTCGGTTACTGTGATCTCGGCCATGAGCCGCGCATCTTCTCAATGCGCGAGTCGCGCGGCAAGCCGCGACCGCTCCTCGGGATCGGCGGCGAACCCGGCTTGCGCGGCCGCCGCATTCCATCCGTACCACAGGCAGTCGAAGATCCAGCCGAGCGCTTCGACGCGCGCGCGCAGCGAGCGGTCCAGGGCGCCGCCGTACCCTGTGAAGAGCGCGTCCGTGGCCGCCGCGTCGAGGCCGTGGTAGCCGATGCAGGCCGCGAGGTCGGCGGCGGGATCTCCGGGCCCGGCGTATTCCCAGTCGACGACGAGGAGGCGGCGACCGTCGTCGAGCAGGTTGCGGCGATGCAGGTCGTGATGGCAGGGCACCTGCCGGGGCGTCGCGCCGAGCGCGGCCCGCCGGCTCGCGAGCTCCCGTGCGAGCTTCGCCTCGAAGGCGCCGGACAGGCGCCCGAGGTAGGCCGCCGCGCGTTCGCCAAAGTCGACGATCGGCAGCCCCGCGGGCAGCGGCAGCGCGTGCAGCGCCGCGAGCCAGCGGCCGACGCGCTCGAGGAACGGCGCCTGCCGGATCTCGCGGTCGGAGGGGAACCGGCCCTCCGCGTGGCGCGAAGCGATGAAGCCCATCGCCGGATCCGCGTGCACGACGCGCGGCGCGAGCCCGGCATCGGCTGCGAGGGCCTGCATCGCGACTTCGGAGCGGAGGTCCGCGCCGAGGCCGGAAGACTCCGCGCCCGCCAGCTTCAGCACGACGTCCTGCCCGTTGCCCTGCAGCCGGAAGCTTCGATTGGCGACACCGCCCGGCAGCAGGGAAACCACCGGATCTCCGAGCCCGAGCGCCCCGGACGTCGCCTCGATCGCGGCACGGGCGGGCGGCGGAAGCCCGGCCTTCACGCCGGCGCCCGTGGCCGCCGCCAGCTCTGCCAGCCCGCGATCGCGAGGAGCGCGAACGCGAGGTAGAGCGCGCCCGTCGGCAGCAGGCCCTGGCGGATGAAGAGCGCGCCGAGCCCGAGGTCGATCGCGATCCACCAGGCCCAGGTGTCGATGATTCGCCGCGCGAGGAGCCAGGTCGCGAACAGGCTCGCCCAGGTGCCGAGCGAGTCGGCGACGGGCGCCGCCGCCAGCGCGTAGCGCGCGGCGAGCGGCGCGCTCACGGCCGTCAAGAGGCCGATGGCCGCGAGGGCGGCGACGTGGCGCAAGGCCGGCCAGCGGCGCGCCTCGCCTTCCGCGCCCGCCCTCCCCCAGGCGAACCAGCCCCAGGCCGACAGCGCGACGTAGACGAGCTGCAGCGCCGCCTGCATCGGGAGGCCGGCGCGCCAGAAGACCACGGCATAGATCGCCGTGCTGATCCCGCCGGCGATCCAGCACGAGCGCCGCTCGCGGATCGCGAGCAGGATGTAGGCGACGCCGAACGCGACTGCGGCGAGCTCAGCCGGCTCCACCCAGCACCTTCATCACCATGACGGCGCGATGCGGCCCGGAGAGGCTCGCGCGCATCTCTGTCTTCAGCGCGTCGAACACGCGATCGTAGTCGCCGCTCACCTGCGTGCTCATCGAATTCGTGACGACCGTGAGGCCGGGCTGTGCCTTCAGCCGCTCGATGAAGTCGAGGATGGGCGGGATGAACTCCCCCGTCAGCGGATACAGGCTCATTTCCACGGCGACGTGCATGCGGCCTCCTCAGAACGAATAGCGGAACGTGACGCCCGCCTGGCGCGGATCGCCCCAGCGCAGGTAGAGCTTCGTCGGGAAATCGGGCGGCTCGTTCTCGAAGTAGAAGCCGCGCACCGGGTAGCGCTCGTCGAAGGCGTTGTGCACCCAGGCCTCGACGGACCATCGCTCGGCCTCGTAGCCCGCGCGCAGGTTCGCGAGGAAGCGCGAGCCCGCGCGTTGGTCGTGGCTCGTGTCGAAAAAGAAGCCGGCCTCGCCCGAGAGGTCGACGCGGGCCATCCAGCCCGCGGGGTGCCGCCAGGTGGCCGCGAGCGCCGCCTTCCACTCCGGCGCGTGCGCGAAGGCGCGCCCCTCGAGGTCGCGGTCGCCGAACCGGTAGCCGTGGAAGCGCGATTCCATCCACGACAGCATCGCCCCGAACTCGAACCGCTCGCCCACGAGCATCGTCGCCGAGGACTCGAGGCCCCAGGCTTCGCCGCCGCCGGCATTGTCGGTCAGGAACATGAAGGTGAGCGGGTCCTCGGCGTCCAGCTGCAGCGAGGTCGCGACCTGGGGGCGTTCGCGGCGCATGTAGAACAGGTTGGCGTCGGCGCGCAGCCGCCCCGCCGCGTCGCCGCCTTTCCAGCCGGCTTCGGCGGACCAGAGGTATTCGTCCGTGAACTGCTGCCGGTCGGCCGGCACCGACGTGCCGATGTTGAACCCGCCCGCGCGATAGCCGCGTGCGAGCGTCGCCCAGAGGCTGTGCGACTCGCCGAGGCGGTGCGTGAGGGAGAGTTCGCCGCCCCACATGCGGTCGCGCGGCCCGAAGCCGACGCCGTCGCTGTCGGCGTAGCGCGCATCGCGCTGCTCGAGGCGGAGCCCCATCGTCACCGTGGTATCCGGCGTCACCGCGTAAGCGCCCTCCCCGTAGAAGGCGACGCTGGTCGCGCGGTAGCGGCTCTCGAGCGTGCGCACGAAACCGTCCTCGAGGTAGAGGCCGTCGTCCCTGACCCGGTTGTCCTCTTCGAGCCGCTGCAGCCAGACGCCGGCGACGCCCGAAAGCGGCCCGTCCGCCGCACTCGACCAGCGCAGGTCCTCCGCGAGGGTGCGCCGCGCGCGCCGCGTGTCCGAGAAGAAGTCGTAAGGCCCGAGCGCGCCCCAATCCCGCGCGTTACCCCAGTCGCCGTCGAAGCTCGCGACGATCGCCGAGTCCGCCCAGGCCGTGATGGAGCGCAGCTCCCCGCCCGCGAGGCTTCCGGCGAGGTCCAGCGAGGCGCCGTCGGAGCGCTGCGAGTCCCGCCCCGGGCGGTCGGAGCGCGTGGTAAAGCTGTTGTCGATCGCGAACGCGTCGTAGCCGTTCGCGAAGTCCGCGTGCAGGAGCGCGAGGTCCGCGCGCCAGCCGGCGTCCGAGGCCAGGCGGAACTTGAGGCGCGCCGTCGTCTCGTCGCGGCCGTTCGTGTCGTCGCGCACGAGGAAGGCGTTCCGCCGGAAGCCGTCGCTGGCCGCATGCTCGATCACGGCGCGCCAGGCGCCGGTCACGGCGTCCCCCGCGGGCAGCGCGCCGCCCGCGACCGCGCCCGCCGACCACAACCCGTCACTCCCGAGCGTGAGCTCCGTGCCGAACGCTGACACGGGGGACGGGTCGTTCGTCTTCAGCTTGATCAGCCCGCCGAGCGCATTGGCGCCGTAGCGCGTGCCCTGCGGCCCGCGCAGCACCTCGACCTGCGCGACGTCGAAGGTCGAGGCGATCATGCCGATGCCGCTGAAGTCGATCTCGTCGACGAGGAAGCCCACGGAGGGATTCGGCGCGCCCTGGTACTGCTCCAGCTCGCCGATGCCGCGCAGCTGGAAGTAGCGCGGCCGCGAGCTGGCGCCGGCCCAGGACAGGGACGGCAGCTGCGGCAGCAGCTCCTCGAGGTGGACGACCGAGGCTTCCCGGACGGCATCAGCGCCCAGCACGCTGACGCCGCCGGGCCGCTGGCCGGCCGGCGCCGGCCGCAGGGCCGCCGTCACGACGACGGGCTCGAGACGCGCCGGGAGCTCCGCGGCCGCGCCGGCGAGCGGAACGAAGAGGACCAGGAATTGCAGCGGCCGGTGATTCACGCCTGCTCCCTACGCCGGTCCTAACCGGATCAGGTTCAACGGGTTCGCCGGTCGTGCCGGCATCTCAGGTCCGCTCAGGACCACCCCAAGGCAGGCGTGATGTTAGCGGCGCCGGCCGGGCGCCGCAACGGCGGCCGTTCTCAGCGGAATTTCGGCGGCCGGCGGCTTCGCACGGCCTCGAGCCCCTCGCGCACGTCGCCGAGGCGGAAGCCGAGGAATTCGAGCGCGAGCGAGGCGTCGAACGAGGGCCCGGCGAGGCGCAGCCAGTTCGCGAGCGCGTGCTTCGTGAACGAGAGCGCGGTCGCGCTGCCGGCGGCGAGCTTGACGGCGATCGCGAGCGCCCGCTCGCGCACGGCCCCGTCGTCGACGCAGAGCGAGACGAGGCCGATGCGCTCGGCCTCCTCGCCCGAGAGCGGCTCGTTCGTCAGCAGGTAGTAGCGCGCCTTGGCGAGGCCGCAGAGCAGCGGCCAGATGATCACGGAATGGTCGCCCGCCGCCACGCCGAGGCGCGTGTGCCCGTCGAGGATCTTCGCGCCCCGGCCCGCGACGGAGACGTCGGCGAGGAGCGCGACGGCGAGCCCCGCGCCGACGGCGGTCCCGCGGATCGCGGAGACGACCGGCTTCCCGCAGTTCACGAGGTTGTAGACGAGGTCGCTCGCCTCGCGCCACACGCGAAGGAGCGTCGCCTCGTCCTCGATCATGCGCTCGATCAGCGCGAAGTCGCCGCCGGAGGAGAAGTGCTCGCCCGCGCCGCGCACGAGCACGGCGCGGACGCCCGGCTCGGCGTCGATCGCGCGCCAGACGGACGCGAGCTCGCGATGCATCGACTCGGTCGCCGCGTTCTGGCGTCCCTCGTTCGCGATGACGAGCTCGAGCACGCCTTCGGCGGGCGACTCGAATGCGAGGCCCGGGAAGCCGGCACGAAGCGCGTCAAGCCTGGTCGGGGACGGCATGGACGCTCACCATGGTCAGCACGTGGTAGGCGGCGACCGTCTCGCCCGCCTGGTTCGTGATCTCCGTGTCCCAGGTCACCTCGCCCCAGCCCTTGTCCGGGCGCAGGGACTTCTCGCGGCAGGTGAGCCGGACCTTGATGCGGTCTCCCGGCTTCACGGGCTTCACGAAGCGCAGCGCGTCGAGCCCGTAGTTGCCGAGCACCGGCCCGTAGTCCGGGTCCACGAAGAGGCCGGCGGCCGCCGAAATCAGGAAATAGCCGTGCGCGACGCGGCCGCCGAACAGCGGATTCCGCGCCGCCTGCCGTTCGTCCATGTGAGCATAGAAGTGGTCGCCCGAGAGCTCCGCGAAACGCTCGATGTCATCGACCGTGACCTCGCGCTCCGCCGAGCGGAAGGTGTCCCCGACCTCGAGCGCGTGGAAGGGCTTGCGGAAGGGATGCGCGCCGGGGTCGCGCTCGCGGCTGCCGCGTGCCCAGCGCCCGCCCACCGCCGTGATCGCGTCGGGCGTTCCCTGCACGGCCGTGCGCTGCATGTAATGCAGCACGCCGCGGATGCCGCCGAGCTCCTCGCCGCCGCCGGCGCGGCCCGGGCCGCCGTGTACCAGCGTGGCCAGCGGACTGCCATGGCCGGTGTTCTCCTTGGCCATGTCGCGGTCCAGGATCAGCATGCGGCC
>DASSUY010000091.1:0-21175 GCA_035706525.1 Steroidobacteraceae bacterium | reverse complement strand
TTCGCCTGGAACCCGGCCTCGATGCGCGTGCTGGAGAAATGCGGCTACGTCCGGGAGGGCGTCATGAGAAAGAGCGTGTTCAAGGACGGCGAAGTCACCGACTGCATGCTGTACGCGAAGGTGGCGCCATGAGCGCGCGCTCTCCCGCCGAAGGCGGCTGCGACTGCCGGACGGTCCGCTACCGCATGGAGACGGCGCCGCTCTGCGTGCACTGCTGGCACTGCCGCTGGTGCCAGCGCGAGTCCGGCGCCTCGTTCGCGCTGAACGCGATGATCGAGGCGGACCGCGTGACGCTGCTCGCCGGCCAGCCCGAGCTGGTCGACACGCCGTCGGCGAGCGGGAAGGGCCAGAAGATCGCGCGCTGCCCGCGCTGCCGGATCGCGGTCTGGAGCCATTACGCGGGCGGGGGAACCGCCGTGTCGTTCATCCGGGTGGGCACCCTGGACGACCCGGACGCGCTCCCGCCGGACATCCACATCTTCACGTCCACGAAGCAGCCCTGGGTCGTGCTGCCGCCCGGCGTGCCCGCGGTCCCGGAGTTCTACGACCGCAGGCAGCACTGGCCGGCCGAGAGCCTCGCGCGGCGCGAGGCGCTACTCGCGCGCCGTCCCGCGTGAGAAAATGCCGCCGCGATCCCCGCAAGGAACCGTCATGCAAGAACACCTCTCCCGCAGCCTCGTCGTCGTCGGGGCGAGCCTCCTGCTCGGCTTCATCGCCCTCGGCTGGCTCCTCGGCAACTATGCGCTGCGCATCAAGAAGCTCGACCGCACGGTCGTCGTGAAGGGCCTGTCGGAGCGCGAGGTCCCCGCGGACATCGCGATCTGGCCCCTGACCTTCCAGGAGGCGGACAACGACCTCGCCGCCCTGTTCGCGGCGGTGCAGAAGAAGAACGCGCTCGTCACCGAGTTCCTCGCGGCCCACGGGATCGCCAAGGACGCCATCACGGTCGGCCCGCCGGTCGTCAACGACCGCTACGCCCAGGCCTACGGCGACAACCGGAACGCGGTGTACCGCTACACCGCGACCTCCACCGTCACGGTGTACTCGAGCGACGTCGCGGCCGTGCGCAAGGCGATGCAGGACGTCATCTCGCTCGGCCAGAAGGGCGTCGCGCTCTCGGGCGAGGGCTACCAGAGCCAGACGCAGTTCCAGTTCACGGGGCTCTCGGGCCTGAAGCCCGCGATGATCGAGGAAGCGACGAAGAACGCGCGCGCCGTGGCCGAGAAGTTCGCGGCGGATTCGGAGAGCCGCCTCGGCAAGATCCGCTCCGCGCAGCAGGGGCAGTTCTCGATCGAGGACCGCGACAGCACGACGCCGTACATCAAGAAGGTGCGCGTCGTCTCGACGGTCGAGTACACCCTCGCCGACTGAGCGCATGCCGGAGCACGTCGAGACCGACGAGGCCATCCTCGACTGCTACGAGGTGATGGCGCAACTTCGCCCGCACGTCGCGCGCGAGGGCTTCGTGGCGCGCGTGCGCGAGCTGCAGAAGGAGGGCCTGCGGCTCGCCTGCGTGCGCGAGGACGGGCGCGTCGTCGCGGTCGCCGGCTACCGCATCTCGGACAACTTCTTCGCCGGCCGCCACCTGTACGTGGACGACCTCGTGACGGCGGACGGCGAGCGCTCGAAGGGCCACGGCAAGGCGCTGCTCGGCTGGCTGCGGGCGCTGGCGGTCGAGAACGACTGCGACGTCTTCCACCTCGACTCCGGCGTGCAGCGCAAGCGCGCGCACGCGTTCTACCAGCGCGAAGGCATGGAGCTCAGCGCCTACCACTTCAGCCAGCGCCTGAAGCCGCCGGCCTGAGATGGACGCGGGCGTCATCCCCGCGACCGCGTCCCCGCGGGCGCTGACCCGGGCGACGCTCGCCGCAGGCGCCGCGGCGCTCGCGAGCCGCGACCGGGACTTCGCGGCCCTGCTCGCGAAGAACGGCGTGCCGCCGATGTGGGCGCGGCGGCCCGGCTTCCCGACGCTGGTGCACATCGTCCTCGAGCAGCAGGTCTCGATCGCCGCGGCCCGCACGCTCTTCCGGCGCGTCAGCGCGCACCTCGGCGGCATGACGCCCGAGCGCGTGGCGGACCGCGGCATCGACGGGCTCTTCCGCCTCGGGCTCACGCGGCAGAAGGCCTCGTACTGCCATGCGCTCGCGCTCGCGGTGCTGGACGGCAGCCTCTCGCTCGCGCGGATCGCGCACGGCGACGACTTGGCCGGCCGCGCGTCGCTCCTCGCGCTCCGCGGCATCGGGCCCTGGAGCGCGGACATCTACTACCTGATGGCGCTGCGGCGGCCCGACGTCTGGCCGGTCGGCGACCTCGCGCTCGCCGTCGCACTGCAGGAAGTCAAGCGATTGCGCCGGCGCCCGGACGCGGATCGGCAGCTCGCGATCAGCGCGGCCTGGGCGCCGTGGCGTTCGGTCGCGGCGCGGCTCCTGTGGCATTACTATCTGACCACGAGACGCGTGCGGGGGAACTGAAAGGAGACGCAGGATGGACAGGAAAGCGACGGCCGTCTGGCAGGGCGGCATCAAGGACGGCAAGGGCACGATCACGACGGAGAGCAAGGCGCTGAACGCCGTGCCCTACTCCTTCGCGATGCGGTTCGAGAACGCGCCGGGCACGAACCCCGAGGAACTCCTGGGCGCCGCGCACGCAGGCTGCTTCTCGATGGCGCTCTCGGGCCAGCTGGGACAGGCGGGCATCACGCCCGAGCGCATCACGACGACGTCCACGGTGACGATCGAGAAGCAGCCGGACGGCTTCACGATCACGCGCGTGCACCTCGACGTCGCGGTCAAGGCGCCCGGCGCGGACCGCGCGAAGTTCGAGACGGCCGCGCAGAACGCGAAGGCCGGCTGCCCGCTCAGCAAGGTGCTGAAGGCGGACATCTCGATGGACGCGAAGCTGGAGGCCTGATGCCGGAGCTGACGCCCTTCCACCTCGCGATCCCCGTGCGCGACCTCGCGGCGGCGCGCGCGTTCTATGGCGAGCTCCTCGGCTGCCGCGAGGGGCGGAGCGCCGAGGCCTGGGTGGACTTCGACTTCTTCGGCCACCAGCTCGTCTGCCACCTCGCGCGGGAGGCGGCGGCGGAGAAGCCAGCGCACAACGCCGTGGACGGCCACGACGTCCCGGTCCCGCACTTCGGCATGGTGCTCGAGATGCGGGACTGGGAGGAACTGGCCGCGCGCCTGCAGTCGGCGGGCACGAAGTTCGTGATCGAGCCCGGGATCCGTTTCCGCGGCCAGCCGGGCGAGCAGGCGACGATGTTCCTGACGGACCCGAGCGGCAACGCGCTCGAGTTCAAGTCGTTCCGCAACATCGAGGAACAGCTGTTCGCCCGCTGAGGCGGCCCGGAGGTCCGATCGTGAGCGCCCTCGTCGAATGCGTCCCGAACTTCTCGGAGGGGCGCGACAAGTCCGTCATCGACGCGATCGCGCGCGCGATCTCGGGCGTCAGCGGCGTGCGCCTGCTGGACGTCGATCCCGGCGCGGACACGAACCGCACGGTGTACACCTTCGTCGGCGAGCCGGCGGCGGTCGCCGAGGCCGCGTTCCGCGGCGCCGAGGCGGCCGCGCAGCTCATCGACATGTCGAAGCACTCGGGCGCGCACCCGCGCATGGGCGCGCTGGACGTCTGCCCCATCGTGCCGGTCTCCGGCATCACGATGGAAGAATGCGTCGAGGTCGCGCGGGCGCTCGGCCGCCGCATGGCCGAGGCGCTCTCGCTCCCCGTGTACTTCTACGAGCACGCCGCGACGCGGCCGGAGCGGCGGAACCTCGCGGACGTCCGCGCGGGCGAGTACGAGGCGCTCCCGAAGAAGCTCGCGGATCCCTCATGGAAGCCGGACGCGGGCCCGGCGGCCTTCAACGCGCGCCTCGGCGCGACGGTCGTCGGCGCGCGCGAGTTCCTCATCGCCTACAACGTCAACCTCAACACCCGCGACGCGAAGCTCGCGAACGAGGTCGCGCTCAACATCCGCGAGGCGGGACGGCTCAAGCGCGACGCGAAGGGCGAGGTGGTGAAGGACGCGGCGGGCAACGACCTGCGCGTGCCCGGCCGGCTCAAGGCGGTGAAGGCGATCGGCTGGTATATCGAGCAGTACCGGCAGGCGCAGGTGTCGGTGAACCTGCTGTCCTTCCGCACGACGCCGCTGCACGTCGTCTACGAGACCGCGCGCGAGGAAGCCGCGAAGCTCGGGCTGGTGGTCACCGGCTCCGAGATCGTGGGCCTGACTCCGCTCGCGCCGCTGGTCGAGGCCGGGCGCTACTACCTGGCGAAGCAGGGCCGGTCCACCGGGGCGCCGGAGCGGGAGCTGGTCGAGCTCGCGATCCAGTCGCTCGGGCTGGCGCAGCTCTCGCCTTTCGACCCGGACAAGCGCGTCATCGAGTACGCTGTGCGCGTGCCGGGACCCTTGGTATCGATGACGGTCGAGCGCTTCGTCGACGAGGTGTCGAGCAGCTCGCCCGCCCCCGGCGGCGGCTCGGTCTCGGCGCTCGCCGGGAGCCTCGGCGCCGCGCTCGCCGCCATGGTCGCGAACCTCACGGTCGGCAAGAAGGGCTACGAGTCCGCCTGGGAGTCGTCCTCCGCGCTCGCGGAGCGGGCGCAGGAGATCAAGGCGGCGCTGGCGCGCGCCGTGGACGAGGACACGCGCGCCTTCGACGACGTGCTCGCCGCGATGCGCCTGCCGAAGGCGACCGAGGCCGAGCAGAAGGCGCGGCAGGCCGCCATCGCGGCGGCCTACGAGAAGGCGACCGCCGTGCCGCTCGCGACCGCGCGGCTGTGCCTTGCGGCGCTCGAGCTCTGCGAACAGGCCGCGACGAGCGGCAACCGGAACTCCCTGTCGGACGCGGGCGTCGGCGCGCTGCTCGCCAAGGCCGGCCTCGAGGGCGCGATCCTGAACGTGCGCATCAACCTGCCGTCGGTGCAGGAAGGGCCGTTCAAGAAGGCGACGATCACGGAGCTGGCGGAGCTGCAGAAGAAGGCGGCGGGGCCGCTGGAGCGGACGCAGAAGGCGGTGGAAGCGGCGCTGGAATAAAGGGGACGCTCACCTTTTTAAAAAGGTGAGCGTCCCCTTTATTCCTTCTTCCCCCGCACGCGGTTCACGACGTCGTTCGCGGTCGCGCGGAGCTTGCGCAGCCAGTAGCGTGCCCAGGCGAACTCGAGCCCGAGGACGCCGAGGCCGAGCGGGATCACGATGATGGCGGGCCCCGGCAGCACGATCATCGCGACGCCGACCAGCACGATGCTGCCGCCGATCACGGCCACGACGATCCGCCGCGCCCAGTGGTAGGTGATCGTGCGGCGCAGGAAATTGCGCAATCGCCATCTCATGGCCGGTGACGCCCGAAGAAGTCCTCGATAAGCCGCGCGACCGCGCGGGGCTCGTCATGATGAAGCATGTGCCCGGCGCCGGCCACCGTCGCAAGCTCGAGCTTGCGAACGAGGGCGCGGAGCGAGGCGACGCCGCCCGCGGCCTCGAGGCGCGCGGCGTGGTCGGACTCGCCCGCCATCACGAGCAGGACGGGCGCTTCGATGCGGCGCCAGCAGGCTTCCATCTCCTCGCGGCGGTAGATGTAGGGGTTGGCGCGCCGATGCCGCGGGTCGGTGTGCAGGTGCACGCCCCCGCCCGGCGACGGCCGGCTCCAGCACGCGGCGATGAAGGCGGCCCGCGCGGGCGGGAGGCGCGGGTTGCGCTTCGCGACGCGCTCCGCGAGTGCGGCGACGCTCGCGTACTCCGCGGGCGGTGCGTCGGCCTTCACCTCGTCCAGCCAGGTGACGAGCCGGTCCGGCGCCTGCGCCGGCTCCGTGCGTGCAAGGCCGATGCCCTCGAGGTTCACGAGTGCCGCGACCCGCGAGGGACGAAGGCCCGCGTACACCATCGCGACGTTCGCGCCCATGCTGTGCCCGACGAGGCGCGCGGGCCGGCCCGGGCAGAGCGCATCCAGCAGGGCCTCCAGGTCGGCGTAGTAGTCGGGGAACCAGTAGCCGTCGGGATTCCGGCCGCTGTCGCCGAATCCCCGCCAGTCGAACGCGACCAGCGGCCAGTCCGCGGGCAGCTCGTCCACGACGAACTGGAAGGTCGCCGCGCAGTCCGCGAAGCCGTGCAGCAGCACGATCGGGTCCGTCGCGTCCGGCCCCCAGCGCAGGACGTGGTGCGGCAGGCCCCGCACCACGAGCGTCTCGTCGCGGCCCGGACGCGCCGGGCGCCAGGTTCCCATCAGCCGGCGGCCAGCCGCTGGATCAGCAGCTTGTCGATGCGCCGGCCGTCCATGTCGACGACCTCGAAGCGCAGACCGCGCCAGCGGAAGTTCTCGCCGGTCGCCGGCAGGTGGCCCAGCTGCGCCAGCACGAAGCCCGCGACCGTCGTGTAGTCGTCGCCGGAGCGCATGTTGCCCTGGCCGAGCAGGCGCTCGACGTCGTCGATCGACATGCTGCCGTCGACGAGCCAGGAGGAGTCGTCGCGCGCGATCGCCTCGGCCGGTTCCTCCTTAGCGGCCTCGGGCAGCTCGCCCGCGATCGCGGTCAGGATGTCGGAAGGAGTCACGACGCCCTCGATCGAGCCGTGCTCGTCGACGATCACCGCGAAGTGCATCTTCGACTCGCGGAACAGCTCGAGCAGGCGGAGGATGCGCGTCGACTCGTGCACGATCAGCGGCGCGTGCGTGTGCGCCGCGAGCTCGCCCGCCTGGCGGTCGCCGAGCCACTGCGCGAGGCCGCCCGTCATCACGACGCCGACCAGCTCGTCGAGCTGGCCGCGGCAGACCGGGTAGCGCGAGTGGCCGCTGGTGCGCACCGCGTTCCAGACGGTCTCGCGGCTGTCCGCGGCGTCCAGCCAGACGACGTCGCCGCGCGGGACCATGATGCTGCGCACGGTGCGGTCCGGCAGTCGGAGCACGCCCTCGATCATCTGGTGCTCCGCCACGTGAAAGATGCCCGTGTGCGTCGCTTCCGCGATCATCGAGCGGATCTCCTCCTCGCTGACGGCGCGGTTCGACGTCTTGCCGAGGCCGAGCGCGCGCGAGACGAGCTCCGTCGAACCCTGCAGCACCCAGACGAAGGGCTTGCTGACGAGGTAGAGCGCCTCCATGAGCGGCGCGAGGCGCGCGGCGATGCCTTCCGGGTTGGTGAGCGCCCAGCGCTTGGGCACGAGCTCGCCGACGACCAGCGAGAGGAAGGTGACGCCGACGACGACGATCGCGTACGCGGCGGTGTCGAGGTAGGGCTCGACAGGCCCGAGCGTGCCGATGCCGCGCAGCCAGGCCGCGAGGGGCTCGGCGAAGCGCGCGCCGGAGTAGACGCCTGCGAGCACGCCGATCAGCGTGATGTAGAACTGCACCGTCGAGAGGAAGCGCGTCGGGTCCTCGAGGAGCCGAAGGGCCGCGCGCGCGCCGCGCCTGCCCTCGCGGGCGAGCTGCTTGAGGCGCGTCGAGCGCGAGGAGAACAGCGAAAGCTCCGCCATCGCGAACAGGCCGTTCACGAGGATGAGCGCGACGAGGACGAGGAAATAGGCCAGCATTTCGTTGCTTTTAAAGCAGGATTCTACCAGCCGGGGCGGGGCGCCGTTGCGGGCCGGGGACGGGGGCTGCAAGATGCCCGCTTGCAGTCACGCCACGCATCCCGGCGCCTGATCGCGGGCTCCGCGATCATCGGCTCCATCGGCACGTTCAGCCTGCACGTCCTCCTGCCGGCGCTGCCGGCCATCGCCTACGCGATGCAGGTCGCGCCGCACGCGGCGCAGCTCCTCATCAGCCTCTCGATCCTCGCCATCGCCCTCGGCAACCTGACCGTCGCGCCGCTTTCCGACCGCTACGGGCGCCGGCGCACGGTGCTCGTTTCGCTCGGCCTGTTCGTGATAGGCAGCGCCGGCGGCATCGTCGCCGGCTCCCTGCCGGCGCTGGTCGCCGCGCGCGTCGTGCAGGCCTTCGGCGGCGGCGCGGCGATGTCCGTGATGCGCGCGACGCTCCTCGACCACTTCGGCCCGGCGAAGGCGGCCTCCGCGCTCGCGGCGACCGCGACCGCCATCCTGCTCGCGCCGATGATCGCGCCCTCGCTCGGCGGCTTCGTGGTCGAGTGGCTCGACTGGCGCGCGGTGTTCGCGCTCGCCGGCCTCCTCGGATTCGCCGTGTTCGTGTTCGCCTCGCGCGCGATCCGCGACGTGCGGCGCCCGGTCGCGGCGGCGGGCCCGTCGCTGCGCTACTTCGCGAGCTACGGCCGGCTCCTGCGCTCGCGCGAGTACGTCGCCTTCCTCGTCTACGGCTCCTGCATGGTCAGCATGATCTACACCTTCGTGACCGGCGCGCCCTACGTCGCGATCGACGTCCTCGGCGTCTCGCCCTCGCGCTTCGGCCTCCTGCTGTTCTTTCCGGCGGTCGCCTCGTTCAGCGGCTTCCTGATCGCCGCGCGTAAGACCAGCCGCCTCGGCGGCCAGCGCATGATGCGAAGCGGCGTCCTGATCGCCCTCGCCGGCACGGTCTCGATGGCCTCGCTCGCGCTCGCGGGCGTGTACCACCCGCTCGCGCTCTTCATCCCCGGCATGGCGATCGGCTTCGCGAACGCGATCGCGGCGCCCTCATCGACCATCGGCGCGATCTCGCGCGACCCCGCGATCGCGGGCGCTGCCTCCGGCCTCCTCGGCTTCCTGCAGCTCGTGACCGCGGCCGCCTCGACGCAGCTGGTCGCGGCGCTCACGGGGCGGACGCCCCTGCCGCTCGCGCTGGTCCTGCTGGTGCTGTGCCTGGTGGCGCTGCTGGCGCTTCGGCCGATCTCGCGGATCGACCTCTCGCGCGGGACGGCTCAGGCCGAGCCGGTCGGGGAGCCGGCCGCGTCGGAGCCGACGCGGTAGCGGAAGCGCACGGTGCCGAAGGTGACGAGGTCGCCGTCGTCGAGGCGCGCATAGCGCACCTGAATCCCGTTCACGTAAATGCCGTTGCGGCTGTTCGCGTCGACGAGCATCGCCTCGCCGTTCCGCACCGTCAGCATCGCGTGCAGGCGGCTCACGGTCGGGTCGACGATCCGCAGGTCGTTGTCACGCGTGCGGCCGATGTTGACGCGGCGGCTCGAGATCTCGTGGACGACGCCGACGAGGTCGAGGCCGATCAGGTAACGGCGGAGCCGCGGGGCCGCGGCGACGGCAGGCACCGCGGCCGGCAGCTCGGGCACGGGCAACTCGAGGGTGTAGTCGCCTTCCGTCGCCGAATCGGCGCCGGCACGGGCCTCGCGCGGTGCTGGGTCGGGCGGCAGCGGGTCGGTGACCGTGGCCTGGAGGGGGCGGCTCTCGCGCAGTTCCGCGGCGAGGCCCTCGCGCTCCAGCGTCCGGGTCGCGAGCTGCGCGGAGAGTTCCTCGATCTTGCGCTCGCGCTCGGCGAGGAGCTGGTCGCGCTCGGCGAGGCTCTGCAGCAGGTGTTCCACGCGCTTCTGCCAGCGCGCGCGCTCGGCGGCGAGGGCGGCGGCCTGGTCGTTGCGGCGGCGCTCGACCTGCAGCAGCTGGCCGAGGTCGGGAGAGGTCTCGATGAAGCGCTGGGTGTCTTCGCTGTAGTCGGCGGACTCGACGACGGGCTCCGGCACTTCGCCGATCAGGATGGGCGCGTCGTCGAGGTCGGCGGGGGTCGCGAGCTCCCAGTCGCGCTCGTCGGGCAGCCGATGGGCGCCCGTCAGTTCGATGTGTTCAACGAGGGCCGTGACATCCTCGGCGACGATCCCGTCGTCCGGGGCGTTATCCCCCCCTTCCCCCTTGTCCATGCGGCCTATTATCCGCAGCCCGCAGAAATCCGCCACCGGCCTCACGCCGGCGCCTTTACATATCAATGACTTGAGCGTACGCGATGCGCGGCGGGGACGTGCATTTGTGAACCGCTTCACACGGGGCGCTGCGCCGGGCGCTGTGTACGATGCCGTCATGGGACCGGTCTGGATGCTGTCGGCGACGCAGGCGCTGTGCATGTCCGGCAGCTTTCTCTTCGTGCTGCTCGGCGGAATCATCGGCTCGCACCTCGCGCCGACGCCCGCGCTCGCGACCCTGCCCGTCTCGGTGCTGGTCGTCGGACTCGCCGCAAGCGTGGTGCCGGCCGGCGCCCTGATCCAGCGTTTCGGACGCCGCGCCGTATTCACGGGCAGCGCCCTGCAGGCGGCCGCCGGCTGCCTCCTCGCCGGCTACGCAGTCGCGAGCGGCCGGTTCTGGCTCTTCTGCCTGGCCGCGTTCCTGCTCGGCTCGAACAACGCCGTCGTCATGCAGTACCGTTTCGCGGCGACCGAGTACGTGGACGCAGGACGGGCGAGCCGCGCGATTGCCGTCGTCATGACGGGCGCCCTGGTCGCCGCCTGGCTCGGGCCGGATGTCGCGGTGCGGGCGGCCGACCTCGTGCCCGGCAGCCACTACGCGGGCTCCTTCGTCGCGGGCGCGGGCCTCTTCGTCGTGGCGGCCGTGCTGCTGCTCCGGGTCGCACCGTCCCCCGCGGCCGGCATCGCGGACGCGGCGCCGCCGCGCCGGCTCGCCGAGATCGCCGCGCAGCCGGTCTTTCGCGTCGCCGTGCTCGGCGCCCTCGTCTCCTATGCGGTCATGAGCTTCATCATGACGGCGACGCCGATCAGCATGCACGTCGTGGACGGCCACGGCGAAGTGGCGACGGCCCGGGTGATCCAGGCGCACCTGCTCGGCATGTACCTGCCCTCGCTCGGCAGCGGCTGGATCATCGCCCGCTTCGGCGAGCGGCCGGTGATCGTCGCCGGGACGCTGCTGATGACCGCCTGCGTGGGCGTCGCCGCCGCGGGCGGGCATTCGGCGCTGCACTACGGCTGGGCGCTCGCCGTGCTCGGCCTCGGCTGGAACCTGCTCTTCATCGCCTCGACCACGCTGCTGACGAAGACCTATCGCCGCGAGGAGCGGATCCGCGCGCAGACGCTGAACGACTTCCTGGTGTTCGCCTCGCAGGCGACGACCTCGCTTCTCGCGGGGCTCGCCGTCACGACGATCGGCTGGGAGCGGCTGAACCTCGCGACGCTGCCGCTGCTCGCGGCCGTCCTGGTCGGCGTCGCCTCGCTGGGGCGGCGGGCGGGTCCGGTGCCGGCCCCGGGGAAGGCTTCCTAGACGCGGTCGAGGAAGGTCCGGATCTCCGCGACGACCGCCTCCGCGGGCTCGGTGAGCACGTACCCGGGGTTGGCGGAGAGCTGAAGCATGGGCTGTGCCAACGTCGCGGCCGGTTGCTGCGGGCCCGCCACGACGACACGGCGGATCTCCTGCGGGCGCGTGTTCGCAAGCTCGAAGGCGACGAGCGCGCCGCGGCCACAGCCGACGAGGTCGACGCGCTTCAGGCGCAGGTTCTCGACCAGGTCGACGACAGCCAGCGCGAGGCCGGCGGCCGCGAGGCGGCCCTTGGGCGCGTCGGATCCCCCGCTGCCCGGCAGGTCCGGCGCGTAGATCGAGCGGTCCGTGCCGAGGAGCGCCGCGCAAGCGCTGAAGTCGGCGCCGCTGCCCTCGTCAGCATGCAGGAAGACGATCGGCGACGCCTCGTCGAAGCCGCCGCTCGCCGGGTAGGCCGTCGTCAGGTGCAGCTGCCCGTAGCGGCAGTCGATGTACATGCGGCGCAGGCGCGCGGTCGCGTTCGCCGTCTGCCGCTTCGAAGTCGCCATGCCTGCCCCTCATCCTGCAGTGCCGCTATCATGGTGCCCGAGGGGAGCTGCCATGCCCAAGTACTTGCGCACATTCCTGGCGGGCGCCGTGGCGTCCTGCGCCCTGGCGGGGTCGCAGGCTGCGTTGACGGCGACGCCGCCCCGCGACACGGCGCTTTATGACCGGCTCCTGACGCTTGCCGGCGACTGGACCGGGCATATGGAAGATCCGCTGGCCGGCCCGCCGGTCAGCGTGCGATTCGAGGTGGCGAGCGGCGGCAAGGCGGTCGTCGAGACGATGCGCCCCGACGACACGCTGCCCTCGCTCGTCGTGTACTTCCTCGCGGACGGGAGGCTGCGCGCGGTGCAGTACTCGCCCGCCGGCAACCAGCCCGCCTACGAGCTGGACTCCGACTCGACGGCCGATCTCCTGCTGCTCAAGTTCGACGGCGGCACCGGGTTCGATGCGAACCACGACGGGCACGTGCACAAGGGCGAGCTGCGCTTCGTCTCGCCGGACCGGATCGAGCACCGCTGGTACCACTACGTCGGGCCGAAGGAACAGGGCGTGACGCAGTGGTTTCTGGAGAGAGTGAAAGGCGACTAAAAGGGGACGCTCACCTTTTCGGGGCCGTGCCAGCGATGCAGGCCCACACGCCGAAAAGGTGAGCGTCCCCTTTTAGTACTCGTCGTATTTCTTCGACTGCCCCCGCACGCGCTCGGCGGGGTATTTCGCGGCGTTGGCGGCGAGCTTGGCCTCCGCGGCGGCCAGGAGGTCGATGTCGAGCCGGTCGGCGATGCGGACGAGGAACCAGAGCACGTCGGCCATCTCCTCGCCCACGCGGCGGCGGCGCTCGGCGTCCGGCGCGGCGCTCTCCTCCTCCGTGAGCCACTGGAACAGCTCGACGAGCTCGGCGGCCTCGACCGAGAGCGCCATTGCAAGGTTCTTCGGGCTGTGGAAGCGCTCCCAGTCGCGCTCGGCGACGAATTCGCGCACGCGCCGCCGCAATTCCTCGAGATCCCGCATGCGGACACTGTCCGACAAACGCCGATGCGGCGCAACGTGCGCCTGCTGCGGCGAATCGAGTTTGCGGCGCCCCTCCCCCGGGCTGCAGAATGCCGCGCACCTCAGGAAAGCCGCCGCCGCGGCCCGGGAGATCCGAAGATGCCACACGCCCATCGCCTGATCGCCTTCGCCGCCGCCGTTGCGCTGCCGGCCCTCGCCGCAGCCGCGCCGCTCACCCCTGAGAGCATGTGGCAGCTGAAGCGGATCGGCGCGCCGGCGATCTCCCCGGACGGCAAGCTCGCCGTCTACGGCGTCACGCGCTACGACGCGGACAACGACAAGGGCGAGGCCGACCTCTACGTCGTCTCGACCGCCGGGGGGCCGTCGCAGCGCCTGACGAGCGGCAAGGGCAACGAGTCGCAGCCCGCCTGGAGCCCGGACGGCCAGTGGATCGCCTTCATCGCGAAGCGCGGCGACGACAAGCAACCGCAGCTCTACGTCATCTCCGCGACCGGGGGCGAGGCGACCCGCGTCAGCGACGTCCCGACCGGCGTCTCCGCGCCCAAGTGGTTCCCCGACTCGAAGCACGTCGCCTTCATCACCGAGGTCTGGCCGGACATCACCGACTGGGCCAAGGCGAAGGAGAAGATGGCCTCGCGCGAGGAATCGAAGATGACCGCGATGACCTGGGACCGCCCGCCGGTCACGCACTGGGACCACTTCATCGAGGACCGCATCCCGCACCTGTACTCCATCTCCGTCGAGGGCGGCGCGCCGGTCGCGATCACGCTCGGCTCCGGCCACCCGCTGCCGCTGCGCGAGAACGGCGCGGACTCCTACGACATTTCGCCGGACGGCAAGGAAATCGCCTTCGTCTCGAACTCGGACGCCTCCGGCGTCGACGAGAACCTCGACGTCTACGTGGTCCCCGCGACCGGCGGCGCCGCGAAGAACCTGACCGCCGACAACCCGGCGACCGACGACAGTCCCGTGTACAGCCCGGACGGCCGCTACCTCGCCTGCGACAAGCAGACGATCAAGGGCTTCTACGGCGACACGCGGCAGCTCTGGCTGATCGACCGCCAGGGCGGCGAACGCCGGCGCCTCGCGGCGGACTGGGACCGCTCGGTGGCCGACATCGCCTGGTCGCCGGACTCGAAGGCGATCTACGCGCCCGTCGACGACGCGGGCACCGAACGCATCTACCGCATCGACGTCGCGAAGGGCAGCCAGCAGGCGGTCACGGAAGGCTCGAGCTTCAATGCGCTCGCGATCGCCGGGAAGCCCGCGACGCTCGTGGCGCTGCGCCAGTCTTTCACGGAGCCGCCGACGCTCGTCAAGGTGGACGCGAAGTCGGGCGCGGTGACGAAGCTCTCCGACGCGAACGACGCGCAGCTCGCGGCGACCGACTTCGGCAAGGTCGAGAGCGTCAGCTACGAGGGTGCGCGCGGCGACGACATCCAGATGTGGGTGATCTACCCGCCGGGCTTCGACCCGTCGAAGAAGTACCCGCTCTACCTGCTGCTGCACGGCGGCCCGCACAACGGCATCTACGACAGCTGGACCTTCCGCTGGAACGCGCAGGTGTTCTCGAGCTGGGGCTACGTGACGGCCTGGCACAACTTCCACGGCTCGAGCGGCTTCGGCCAGGCGTTCACCGACTCGATCAACCCCGACGGCATCACGCTGCCCTACGAGGACACGATCAAGGCGGCCGAGTGGTTCGCGTCCAGGCCCTGGATCGACGCGGAGCGCATGATCGCGGGCGGCGGCAGCTACGGCGGCTTCCTCGCCTCGACGCTGCTCGGGCGTCCGCACCCGTTCAAGGCGCTGATCGCGCACGCGGCGGTGTTCGACAACTTCACGATGTACTCGGGCGACTACGGCGCGGAGAAGAACCGCTTCTTCGAGGCCTGGGAACGGCCCGAGGAATGGGCGAAGTACTCCCCGTCCACGAGCGCCGCGAACTTCAAGACGCCGACGCTCGTCATCCACGGGCAACTCGACCAGCGCGTGCCGATCGCGAACGGCCTCGAGCTGTTCCAGATCCTGCAGAACAAGGGCGTGCCGAGCCGGCTTGTCTACTACCCCGACGAGAACCACTGGATCCTGAAGCGCCAGAACTCGCTGTTCTGGTATTCGGAGGTCAGGAACTGGCTCGAGAAGTACGCCCCGGCCGGCGGGCGCTGAGGAGAAGGCGATGGACATGACGCGACGCACGATCCTGAAGGCGGGCGCCGGCACGGCGCTCGCGCTCGCCGCGGGGCGCCTCGCCGCGGAAGCCTCGAAGGAGCGGACGCTCCTGATCCTCGGCGGCACGGGCTTCATCGGCCCGCACCTGACCGAGGCCGCGATGGGCCGCGGCTGGAAGGTCGCGCACTTCAACCGCGGCAAGCGCGACCCCGACGGCGTCCCCGGCGTCGAGACGCTGATCGGCGACCGAAAGGGCCAGCTCGACTCGCTGAAGGGCCGGCGTTGGGACGCCGTCATCGACGACACCGGCTACATCCCGAAGTACTGCAAGATGTCGGCGGACCTCCTCGCGCCGAACTCGGGCTACTGCCTCTTCGTATCCAGCATCTCCGCCTATGCGAGCTTCGCGAAGCCGAACGACATCGGCTCGCCGACCGGCGTCCTCGAGAACAAGGACCAGGAGGAGATCACGAACGAGACCTACGGGCCGATGAAGGCCGCCTGCGAGCAGTACGTGCGCGACGCCTACGGCCCGCGCTCGTCGATCGTGCGCCCGGGTTACATCGTCGGGCCGCTCGACCCGACCGACCGCTTCACGTACTGGCCGGTGCGGTTCTCCAAGGGCGGCGAGATGGCGGTGCCGGGGACGCCCGCCGACCCGATCCAGATCGTGGACGTGCGCGACCTCGCGGCGTTCATGATGGACCTCGTGGATGCGCGCGTGGACGGCACGTTCAACGCGGTCACGCCGCCCGGCGCGATCACGATGGGCTCGCTGATGGACACGAGCCGGAAGGTCACGGGCGCCGACACGCAGCTTACCTGGATCGACGAGGACTTCCTCGCGGCGCAGGTGAAGCCCGAGGACATGAACTTTGCACCCTGGAGCCCGATGAAGGGCGAGGAAGCCGGCGGCTCGCTGACCGGGATGCAAGCCTCGGCCGACAAGGGGCTGAAGGCGCGGCCGCTCGAGGAGACGGTGCGCGATACGCTCGCCTGGCACGAGACGCGGCCCGCCGAGCGCAAGGAGAAGCTGCGCTCGGGGTTCACGCCGGAGCAGGAGGCCGCGGTCCTCGCCGCCTGGCACGCGCGCAAGGCGTAGAGCGAGCGCAGCGGGCCGGCCCATCGCGCTCGCACCACGCGGCTGCACGGGCGTAAGATCCCGGGAGACGCTGCTTCCGGGAGGATCTCCATGCGTACCGTCAGGCAGTTACTGGAAGGGAAGAAGCCGGGCGTCGTCACCATCGAGGCATCCGAGCCGGTCAGGGCTGCGATCCAGCTCATGGCCGAGCATTTCGTCGGGGCATTACCCGTGGTCGAAGGCGGCCGCCTCGCCGGCATCGTGTCCGAGCGCGATTACGCGCGGAAGGTCGTGCTGATGGGCCGGAAGTCCACGGAGACGACGGTCCGCACGATCATGGCCTCGCCCGTGATAAGCGTGGGGGCGGCGCACACCGTCAACGAGTGCATGCAGCTCATGACCGACAAGCGCATCCGCCACTTGCCGGTCCTCGACGGCGGGGAGCTGATCGGCATCATCTCGATCGGCGACTGCGTGAAGGCCGTCATCGACGAGCAGAAGCACGAGATCGAGGATCTCAGGCGCTACATCGCGGGCTAAAGGGGACAGGCACCTCTAAAGGTGCCTGCCACCTTTGCAGAAAAGGTGAGCGTCCCCTTTAAAGGTGGCTGTCCCCTTTTGCCCTTACCAAGCCCCCGTATTCGGCATGGACACCCAAGGCTCGCGCGGCGGGAGCGCCTCGCCCTTCTGCAGCAGCTCGATGGAGATGTTCTCCGGCGAGCGCACGAAGGCCATGCGGCCGTCGCGCGGCGGGCGGTTGATCGTGACGCCGCCGGCGGCGAGCCGCTCGCAGGCCGCGTAGATGTCGTCGACCTGGTAGGCCAGGTGGCCAAAGGCGCGGCCGATCCCGTAGTCCTCCGGGTCCCAGTTGTAGGTCAGCTCGACCTGCGCCGCCTCGTCGCCCGGTGCCGCCAGGAAGACGAGCGTGAAGCGCCCCTTCTCGTTCTCGATGCGCCGGACCTCGCGCAGCCCCAGCAGGTCGCAATAGAAATGCAGCGACTTCTGGAGGTCGCGGACGCGCAGCATGGTGTGCAGGTATTTCATGGCATCACGCTAGCACGCAGCGCCGGTCTCAGGCGAAGCCGAGGGCGAGCCCCGCGACGAGGCCGCCAGCGATCACCCACATGACGTCCAGCCGCGTCCACTGCAGCGCCGCGAAGGCGAGCGCGGCGATCGCGATCGCGCCCCAGTCGGGCGCCGCGGGGCTCCCCGGAAACAGGATGTTGCGGCCGAAGGCGATCGCGAGGCTCGCGATGACGCCGACGACCGCCGCCGTGATGCCGGCGAGCGCCGCGGAGAGCCGGCGGTTGCCGGCGAGCCGGAGCACATAGGGTGCGGCCAGCAGGATGAGGACGGCCGCCGGCACGAAGGTCGCCCAGGAAGTGAGCAGCGCGGCGGCCGTCGCGGCATCGCCGGACCCGCCTGTCCCGTGCCAGCCCGCCATGAATCCGATGAATTGCAGCACCATGATGAGCGGGCCGGGCGTCGTCTCGGCGAGCGCGAGGCCGGCGATCGTGTCCGCCTGCGTCACCCAGCCGTAGGCCTCGACGGCCTGCTGGTTCACCCAGGTGAGGATCGCGTAGGCGCCACCGAAGGTGACGAGGGCGACGCCCGTGAAGAACCGGTAGAGGCTCGCGTAGAGCGACTGCGGCCCGGCGAGCGCGAGCACCGCGACCGCGGGCGCGGCCCAGAGGGCGATGCCGCCCGCGAGCGTGCGCCAGGGGAAGGCGGGCCGCGGCGATGGATCCTCCCGGGCCTCCTCTCGCCCGAGCAGGAGGCCGACGAGCGCGGCGCCCACGAGCACCAGGGGGAACGACAGCAGCCGGCCCGCGACCAGCACGAGCGCCGCGACCGCGAGCGCCCAGTGGACCGGCTGCTTCAGCGCGCGGCCCCCGATGCGTACGAGCGCCTGCACGATCATCGCGATGACCGTCGCCTTGAGCCCGGCAAGCGCCGCGGCGACCGCCGGCACGTCGCCGTGCATCGCGTAGACGAACGAGAGCCCGAGCAGGATGAGTACCGAGGGCAGGATGAAGCAGAGTCCCGCGACGACGCCGCCCGCCGTGCCGTGGAAGCGCCAGCCGATCCAGGTCGCGAGCTGCATGGCCTCTGGGCCGGGGATCAGCATGCAGACGTTCAGCGCCTGCATGAACTCGCGCTCCTCCAGCCAGCGCTGCCGCTCGACGATCTCGCGATGCATGATCGCGATCTGTCCCGCGGGGCCGCCGAAGGAAATGAATCCGAGCCGGGCCCAGAAGCGGAACGCCTCGGCGCGGGTGGGCGTCACCGCTCGGTGATCGGCGCGTACCAGGGCAGGCGCTTGAATTCCGCGATCCACGCGCTGATCGCCGGATAGTCCTCGAGGCGGTACCCGGCCTCGTCCGCGACGTGCGTGTAGGCGAAGAGCCCGATGTCGGCGAGCGTCGCGTTGTCGCCAACCAGCCACCGCCGTCCGGTGAGCCCCTTTTCGAGCACCGCGAGCGCGTCGGCGCCGCGCTGGTAACGGTCGGTGTAGCGCACGCCCAGCTCTTCCTTCGACTTGCCCAGGTAGTGGAGCATGAAGCGCACGGTCCCGACGCCCGGCTCCAGCTGGTACTGCTCGAAGCAGAGCCACTGCCAGACGAGCGCGCGCTCGTAGCGGTCGGCCGGCACGAGGAAGCTGCCCTCGGCCAGGTAGCTGATGATCGCGTGGCTCTCGGCGAGCGGTCCGCGATCCGGGACGACGAGGACGGGGATCTTGCCGTTCGGGTTGATCGCGAGGTATTCAGCCGTCCGCGACTCGCCCTTGATGATGTCGATGAAGCGGTACTCGTAGGGGATCCCGAGCGCCTTCAGCGTGAGCCGGCACTTGTAGCCGTTGCCGGAGTCGAGGAAGTCGTAGAGCACGTAGCCCATGGCTCAAGCCTGCGCGAGGAGTCGGTGCGCCTCGGCGGCCGCACGGATGCCGGAGCGATGCGCGCCGTGCAGCGTACCGTAAGCGGTCGGTTCGGTGTGCTCGCCCGCAAAGACGAGACGGCCGCCCACCGGTTGCGCGAGCAGCGCGCGTGCCCCGGACCGTCCCGGCACGCAGTACGAAATCGCGCCGCGCGCGTACGGGTCGGCGGCCCAGGCGGTGGCCGCGCCTTCGTCGAACTGCTTGCGGAGCTCACCGCCCAGCATCGCGACGAGGCCGTCGAGGGCACGTTCGACCGTGGCCGCCTCCCCCGCCGCCTCCAGCTCGCGCACCGTGCGTCCCGTCGCGTAGCCGATGCAGACGTTCGAGCCGAAGCTGCGCGTCAGGTAGGCGAGGCTGCCGCCGCCTTCGCGGCGCTCGCGGAGGAACTCGGAGGCCTCGGCGGGGAAGACGTTCTTCTTGAAGCGCAGCGCGACCTTCTCGACGAGGCCGAGCGGCAGGTCGTGGTGCGCCTGCAGAACGCCGACCGGCAGGTGGGGCGCGAACACGACCGAACCCTCCGCGATCGCGGCGGAGGGCAGCGCGACGATGGCGACCCGCGCGGTCACGGTGCCGGCGCCGGTCTCCGCGGTGACGCCGCGGCCGCCCCAGCGGATGCGCGTGACCGGCGTGCGCAGGCGGACGTCGACGCCTTTCGCGTAGCTCGCGACCAGCGTGCCGAGGCCGCGCGGCACGACGAAATCCCCGCCGTCGCCGGCGCGCTGCCAGGCGTCCAGCGCGGAATAGTTGGCGGGCTCGACGCCGTTCCGGGCCGTCAGCTCGTCCATCGCCAGCGGGTACCAGGGATCGGCGATCGTCTCCTGCGTGAACGCCGCCTCCGCCGGGATGTCGAGGCCGCGGCTGCCGGCCTTGGCGAGCTCACGCTCGATGCGCTCGCGCAGCGCGCGAAGGCCGGCGACGTCGGCATCCGGGAGGCGCTTGCCACGCTCGTAGACGACGCGGGCGAAACGGTCGGGGAAGACCTCGATGCCGTTCTGCTGCGCGAAGCGGACGAAGGGGTTCACGTTCGCGGCGTGCAGCCAGGAGCAGCCGCGATCCCAGGCGATGCCGAGCCGGTTCTCCGTGTACGCGCGCCCGCCGATGCGGTCGCGCGCCTCGAGCACGAGCACGGAAGCGCCCTTCGCCGCCAGTTCCTTCGCGGCCGTGAGGCCAGCGCAGCCCGCGCCGATCACGAGCACGTCGGGCGTCGCGGGCGCGGCCGCCCGGAGCGGCGCGGCGACGGCGGCGGCGAGCGCGCCGGCGCCCATGCCCTGGAGGACCTGCCGTCGGTTCAGCACGTGAGCGCGCTCCGCCAGATTCGGAGCTTCGAACGATAACCCATCCCGGCATGAGCCGGGCTCGTGGACGGCAGGAGTCGGTACTCCAGGTCGAGGGACGCGGGGAGCGTCGGCCGGACGTGCCGGCGCCAGGCGGATTCCGCCTTGCGGCCGTTGAAGCAGACGCGATGGATGCCGGGATGCCCGGCGAGGAAGGCCGCGAAATTGTTGGCCCTTACTGAGTCCTCACGGATCGCCGAATCGAGGCTGCCGGGCCGCACGCAGCTTTCGATCACGTCCCAGAGCGCGAGGCGCGCGCGCAGGAGGCCGCGGCGGCGCGCCGCATACGGCGCGTCGGGCGCGAAGCCGCAGATCTCGCCCGCGATGCGCCAGAACTGGTTGTGCCGGAATGCGTAGTACTGCCCCGCCGCCAGCGAGGCCTCGCTCGGCATGCTGCCGAGGACGAGGATGCGGGCCTTGCGGTTCGCGATCGGGGGGAAGCCCTTCAGCCGTTTCAAGTGCGGACGATCGCGGCGATGAAGAGGATGTCGCCGGTCGGCGCGCCGGTCGGCGACCCGCCGGCCGGCTCGTCGCTGACCGCGACGTTCTTCGCGGCCGCGAGCGCGGCGCGCTGGTCCTCGTCGAGGGCGATCTCGATGCTTCCGGTCGCCGGCATGAGGCCGAGCGAGACCGGCGAGCCGCCATCCGGCAGCGCCCACAGCTCGCGCGAGCGCGCGTCGGGCACGCTCACCGGGACGAGCGCGTCCACGGCGAGGCGCTCGCCCTTCGCATCCAGGGCGACGCGCCAGAGGTCGGTCCGGCTCGCATCCGCGAAGACCGCATAGGCCTGCGGCGCCGCCGGCGGGCGCAGCCCCTGCCACACGTACCAGCCGAGGCCGATGACGGCGACGAGCGCGGCGGCCGCCGCGAGCCCGCGCCAGCTTCTCCGTACCGGCGTCCCGATGCGGCCTTCGAGCGCAGTCCAGACCGCCGGCGAGGGCGCGACCGGCTTCAGCCGGAGCGCGAGCAGCGCAAACCGCTCCTCCCAGGCCGCCACGCGCCGATCCACGAACGGATCGCGCTTCATG
>DASSUY010000090.1:0-2058 GCA_035706525.1 Steroidobacteraceae bacterium | reverse complement strand
AACTGGGGATTCGGCATCCGCACGGACAGCACGAACGCGACGCCGCTCCAGACGTCCTCCGGCGCGAGCTTGAGCCCGCGCGGCACGAGGTTCCGGAATTCGCAGAACTCGCGCACGGCGTCGGTCACGCCCGAGCGCAGGCCGTTGACGTGCGTGCCGCCCTCGGGCGTCGGGATGAGGTTCACGTAGCTCTCGGAGACGGGCGACTCGGCATCGGGCGCCCAGCAGAACGCCCAGTCGGCGCTTTCGCTGCCGCCCTTGACCTTCGCGGCGAACGGCTCCTCCGGCAGGCGCCCGGCCTTGCCGATCTGCTCGAGCAGGTAGGCGCCGAGGTCGCCGGTGAAGTACCACTCCTCGGTCTCCCCGGTCGCCTCGACCCTGAGCCGCACCCGGAGGCCCGGGCAGAGCACGGCCTTCGCCTTCAGCACGTGCTTCAGGCGCGGCACGGAGACGTTCGGCGAGTCGAAGAACCCGGGATCCGGCCAGAAGCGCACGGTCGTGCCGTTCTGCCCGCGCTTCGCGGTGCCGACGGCCTCGAGCTTCGAGACGACCCGGCCGTTCTTGAAGCCGATGTTCCATTCCTTGCCGTCGCGGCGCACGTTGCACTCGAGGTGCTTCGAAAGCGCGTTCACGACCGAGACGCCGACGCCGTGCAGGCCCCCCGCGCTCTCGTAGTTCCTGTCCGAGAACTTCCCGCCCGCGTGCAGGCGCGTGAGGATGAGCTCGACGCCGCTCACCTTCTCCTTCGGGTGGATGTCGACGGGCATGCCGCGCCCGTCGTCATCGACCGTGACCGAACCGTCCTTGTGCACCGTGACGTCGATGTGCTCGCAATGGCCGGACAGCGCCTCGTCGACGCTGTTGTCGACGACTTCGTGCACGAGGTGGTTCGGGTTCCTCGTGTCGGTGTACATGCCGGGGCGGCGGCGGACGGGCTCGAGGCCTTCGAGGACTTCGATGTCCGATGCGGTATAGGACGGCGCCATGCGGGCCGGGATTCTAGCAGCCGCGGACGCGGGCGCAATTCGCGCGAGGTCGCCGCAGCGCGACGCGTCAAGTACACTGCCCCCTTCATCCGTCGCGGGCGGCACGCGTGACCCGGCAGAAGCAGGCGACTCCCGACTTCGAGGCCTCCCTGGCGGAGCTGGAGGCGATCGTCGCGCGCCTCGAACAGGGCGAGCTCCCGCTCGAGGAGTCGCTGCGCCAGTTCGAGCGCGGCATCGCGCTCACGCGGCTGTGCCAGAAGGCGCTCGGCGAGGCCGAGAAGAAGATCCGCATTCTCGCCAGGGGCCGGGACGGCGAGCCGGTCGAGCAGGACTTCGCGCCCCCGGACGACGACTGACGACCCGCCGATGGACCCGAGCCCTGGAGCAGCCGGGTGGCAGGCTGCGTGCCGCGAACGCGTCGAGGCCGTGCTCTCCGCGGCCCTGCCCGCCGCGGAGGCCGAGCCGCAGCGCCTGCATGCCGCGATGCGATACGCGGCGCTCGGCGAAGGCAAGCGCATCCGCCCGCTGCTCGTGTACGCCGCGGGCCACGCGGTCGGCGTCGCGCCGGAGGCGCTCGACGCGCCCGCCGCCGCCGTCGAGCTGATCCACGCCTACTCGCTCGTCCACGACGACCTGCCGGCGATGGATGACGACGACCTGCGCCGCGGCCGGCCGACGACGCACCGCGCCTTCGACGAAGCGACCGCGATCCTCGCCGGCGACGCGCTGCAGGTGCTCGCCTTCGACCTCCTCGCTAACGCGCCCATGCCCGGCGTCGCCGACGGTGCCCGCGTCGCGATGATCCGCCTGCTCTCGCGCGCGAGCGGCACCGCGGGCATGGCCGGCGGCCAGGCCATGGACCTGGCTGCGACGGGCCGTCGCCTCGGGACGGCGGCCATCGAGCGCATGCACGGGCTCAAGACGGGCGCGCTGATCCGCGCCTCGGTCCTGCTCGCGGGCGCCGCGCACCCGCGCCTCGCGCCCGACCGGCAGGAGGCGCTCGATCGCTACGGCCGCGCGATCGGCCTCTGCTTCCAGATCGTGGACGACCTGCTCGACGTGCTTGGAGACC
>DASSUY010000089.1:0-3547 GCA_035706525.1 Steroidobacteraceae bacterium | reverse complement strand
CTCCCCGAGCGCGAGTTCCGACTCGGCTTTCAGCTGGTTCGTGTTGGTGAGCAGGGCGACCTTCCAGAGCGTGTCGGAGCCTTCCCGGGCCTGAATGGAGTCGGCGCGCGATGCGCCCTCGCTGCTGAGCGCGCGGGCGGCCCGCCAGTCGCCGCCTGCGGCCGCGATCAGCGCCCTGGCATGGGTTTCGAGGATTTCGCCGCGGACCGGCACGGGGCTGTCCTTGGCTTCGCTGGCCCGCAAGGCGGCCGCCTGTTTCGCCAGCTCACCCGCATACGCGCGAGCCTTCTCGACGCGCCCGGCGTCCGCGTTGCGCTCCACCGAAGTCGTCAGGAGACGCAGCTGCCCGAGCCGCAGGCCGGGGCCGCCTTCGGCGGCGATCGCGAGCGACTGGTTGGCCGGGTCGAGCGTGCCGAGCGCATCGTCGACAGCGCCCGTCGACCAGTACGTCTCGGCGAGGCTCCACTGCACGGAGGCGAGGTTGTTGTGGGCGATCTTGTTGCCTCCGTCGAAATCGACCAGCGTCTGCTGGACCACGACGGCGCGCAGGTGATACGGGATCGCCTCGCCGGGCCGCAGGGCACTGGTCGCGGCATCGCCGAGCGAGCTCTGGATCAGTCCCTGGGCGTACAGTGCTCCCCGGTCGCCCGGCCGCTGCGTGAGCACGCCGTCCGCGACGTCAGCCGCGTCGGCTCCCACGGCCTTTGCGTCCGCGCCGCGGTCGACGGAGAGGAGCAGCGGGATCAGCCAGGCGCCGGACTCCGCATACAGGCCGGCGATGTGGGTGTTCCTGATCTCCCGGGCGCCGAGCTCGCGGCCGAGCTTCATCGCGCGCTCGAGCGTTGCGACACCCTTCGGGTCATTGCTGACGGCGTACTGGAAACCCAGTCCGTTGAGCAGTTCGATTTCCGTTTCGCGCACGACCTCGGAGGCGTCGGGACGATTCGAGTACGTGCCGAGTAGTTCGAGGGCCCGGAGCTGGATGGTCCGCGCCTCCGGATCATCCCGGTTGTTGGCGACCCTCGCGCGCGCATCGAGCGCCCGCGCGAGGTCCACGATCGTGGCCTCCGAGGAATCGCCTCCCTTGCGCAGCGCCTCCAGTGTTTGCTCGGCTTCTTCGGCTGCGGCCGCGGCCCCGTCGAGGTCGCCGAGGCGTCGAACGGACCTCGCATACTGGGTGAGCGCCTCCGCGGCCGTGCGCTGAGTCTCGGGGCCCTTCAGCTCCTCCGGCAGGCCGTGGAAATAGTCCACTTCCCGCTTGGCGAGGCTCGCGATGACGTCTAGCCGGCCGGAGCTCTCGAGCTCCCGCGCGAGGTTGACGGTCAGGTAGCCGAGCAGCGTCTCCGCCTGCACGCGCGACTGCTGCGCGACGGCCTCGGCGCGTTTCGCTCGCTGCGTGCTGAGGTAGGCGAAGACCGCGGCGGCGATGGCGCCGAGCGCGAGCACGATGCAGGCCGCGGCAATCTGCCGGGCGCGGACGAGGGCGTGCCGCGCGGCCGCCGCGCGCTCGCGCTGTTCCGCCAGCATGCGCTCGGTGGCCTCCCGGGCCTCGCGCTCGTGGCGGAGGTCCCGGCTCGCCTTGACGACGCCGCAGAGGACGTCGTGCGTCAGCTCGACGCGGCGGACGTCGAGGCGCTCCTCGATGCGGAGCAGGCGCCGATTGACCAGCGTCGCGAGCGTGTCCGGCTCCGCGCCGGCGCTCGTGAAATGGGAGCGGAGCGTCTCCTCCGCGACGTTTTCCCGGTAGCCCGATTCCGTCAGCAGCTGGTCCTCGATGATCCGGCGGACGGCCGGCGGCTGGTCGGCCAGCGCGCGCTCGTAGAAGTTGCTGAGGATCGTGTCGTGCGAGCCGGCGAGGAGGTCCAGCGAAATCTCGTCCCGGCCCTCGGCGATCCGGGTGTCGTTGAGCTCGCGGCACACGAGGCTGAGGAGCGAAGGCTCGACCTCGGCGTTCGCGACCTCGGCGCCGCCCGCGACGAAGCGGACGATCGCCTCGGCCACTTCCTGGGAGACGAGCCCCTTGCCGGGGCCGAGGATGGCCTCGAGGCCCTGCCGTCCCGTCATCGGCGCGAGCCGCAGGCGGTTCTGGGTGACGCTCGGCATCTTCGCCTTGAGGCTCTCGAGCGGCGCGAGGTAGTCCTCGCGCAGCGAGATCAGCACGCGGTAGTCGCCGCGCGCGAAGTCGAAGCGCTCGGCGAGCGCCTCGTCCGCCTCCAGCTTCTCCTCGAAGTCGCGCGGCGGGCGGTTCTCCACGAGGTCGGCGAGGTCGTCGATGAAGCGCGCCGCGCGCGCGCGGCCGGCCTCGTCCGCCTGCGCGACCGTGAAGATCTCCTCGAACTGGTCGAAGATGAGGAGCGGGATGAGCGTGTTGCCGGCGTCGTCGCGCAGCACGTCGTCGCGGTGGTGGAGGAACTCCCACAGGGACTCGCCCGAGACCGCGACACCGGCTTGCGTCCACCGGCCGGACTGCCGGGCAGCCTGGAGGATGGCCTGCTTGATCTGCTCACCGGGCTCGGGGGCGTCCGCCGAGTAGGCGATGCGGACGTACACCGGGCAGTAGCCGTGGCCGCGCAGGCGCGGCACGAGGCCGGCGCGGAGGATCGAGGTCTTCCCGAGCCCCGACTGGCCGAAGAGGATCGTCAGGAGCTTGCGCTGCACGCGGCGCCCGAGCTCGGCGACTTCCTCGTCGCGGCCGTAGAAGTAGCCGCGCGTGTCCTCGGTGAACGAGGCGAGGCCGAGCCACGGGTGGCGCTCGTCCACCGACACGGCGCCCATCTCCCTCGGTTCGGCGCTCACGGGTTCCCGCCCCGCACCAGGTCGGCGAAGCGCGCGGCGAACGCCGGCGTCACCTCGCCGTCCGGCAGCCGCGAGAAGTGCAGTTCCTTGAACCGCTCCGGCACCAGCGCGGCGGCGGCATCGGTGCCGTCGATCGTGACCGGCAGGACGAACAGGGCGCCGTCGGCCATGTTGCGCGCACGGTCGAGCGCGTAGCTCCACTCGCGCCGGAAGTAGGCCTCCTGCCGGCGCTGCGTGGCCGCCGACACGATCGGTATGAAATACGAGCAGCGCGCGATGTTCTGCCGGATCTTGCGGTCGTAGTCGTCCCCGCCCTCCAGCCGCTCCATGTCGAACCAGGTGGTGACGCCGGCGGCCTCGAGGCCGGCCTTCAGGCGCTGCACGGCGGCGAGGTCCTCGCGGGCGTAGCTGATGAAGACCGCGTTCTCCGGCATCTCGCGCGGCGGCGGCAGGAACCGGACCGTGGCGCCGCCGCCGTGGACTTCCCGCTTGCGGCGCGCCGCCAGGCGGTCGTGCAGCTCGTGCACGAAGCGTTCGGCGCCGACGTAGATCCGCGTACGGACGCTCACTTGCTGCAGGAACGCGACGAGGCGCTCGTCCTCGCCCGTGTGGTTGTCGGCGAGCACCTCGCCGACGTCGCGCGGGTCGGACAGTCGCTGGCGTTTCGCCATGCGCAGGAACAGGCGCGCCAGCCAGTTCGTGAAATTGCTGCCGATGAAGAGCAGGTGGTTGTGCTCGAGCTCGTGAAACA
>DASSUY010000088.1:0-10462 GCA_035706525.1 Steroidobacteraceae bacterium | reverse complement strand
GCCATGCGCGCGAGCGTCGTCGGGCAGACGTCCGGGCAGTGCGTGAAGCCCGTGAACACGAGGCTCCATCGGCCTTCGAGCTCGCGGGGGCCGAAGGGCCGGTCCGACTGGTCCGTGAATGCGAAGGCGGGGATCGACCGGGGCTCGGGCAGCGCGGTCCCGGCCGCGAGCTGCGGGGGTTCCGCGGATCGCTCCCGGAGCGCGAGCCCGGCGCCTACCGCCGCGGCGGCGAGGATCGCGATGACGACCGGCGCATGGCGCATCCGCCCGGCGCTCGGGGCCTCAGGCCCGCGATCCTCCGTTCCAGCCGAGCAGGTTCAGGAACTCGCGGCGGGTCTTCGGGCCGCGCGTCCGGAAATGCGGCTCCGGCCGCTCGCGGTAGGCGAGCCGCTCCGTCGCGACGGCATCGCGGCTCGCACGCAGCTTCATCTCCTCCGCGGAGATGCCGTAGGGCTTCATCGCGTTCAGGCCGAAGACCTTCGCCCGGAGCTCCGGCGTGATCTCCGGGTAGCCGTGCTTCTCGCGGAACTCCGGCGCGATCTGGAACGTGCGGAACGCCTGGATCTGGTCCTGCGGCGACCCGTACCAGATCGAGTCCGTGCCCCAGAGCACGTTGTCCGGCCCGACGTGCTTCAGGAGCTTCCCGATCCCGTGCGCCGCCTGCTCAGGGTCGCGCATCAGGAAACGCCAGGTGCTGCCGAGCTCCGCGTACACGTTGGACCCGGGCCCGAGCGCGCTCTCCTCGAGCGAGCGGATCAGCGTGTCGATGCCGTCGCCGCCCGCGTTCTGCCCGTAGGGTTTCTCCTCGACCTCGGTGACGAAGCCCGAGTGGTAGACGAGGAAGGTGACGTCGGGGAAGCGCTTCGCGATCGGCCCGATGTCGCTGCACTGGCTGTGCTCGTACGACTGGCGGCCGAAGGGGAGCCCCTTGTGGACGCAGATGACCTTGACGCCGAGCCGCCGCGCCTCCTCGACGAAGCGGATGCCGACGTCGTCCGTCAGGAAGAATCCCTTCCCGTCCGGGCCCCACTGCGTGTAGGTCTTCCAGGCGCAGACGCCAAACTGCTCCTTCAGCCGCGCCATGTCCTCGACGTCGCCCGGCTGGTTCGGGTTCACCCGGCCGTGGATCATCAGCCGGTGGTTGCCCTCCATCCGCTCGACGATGCGGCGCACGGCGTCCGCCGACTCGATCTCGAGCGGCGAGGCCTCGCGCCGCGACGGCACGAAGGACAGCACCATCATGTCCGTGTCGCTGTCCAGGAAGACGTCTTTCACGAACTCTTCCGAGCTGAGGCAGGCGAGGTGGCTGCGCGGGCCCTTGCCGTCGTTCAGCGCGCAGCCGGCCTTGGGTGCGAACCCGAAGGCGCCGGGCGGGGCGGTCTTGAGCCAGGCCTCGGTCGGGTCGACGTAGTGGCCCTGCACGTCGAACACGAACTCGCGCGACTCGAGCGGCGCGGCCGCCGCGGGCTCGAGCGCGGCGACGGCCGGCAGGTCGAAGAAGCCGCCGGTGCGGCCGGCCGCGGCGTTCGCCGCGTTGAACGCGAGCAGCGTGCTCGCCGCGCCGCAGGTCGAGAGCAGGAAGTCGCGGCGGCCCATGCCGAGGCGCTTCGCGTTCGCCTCGGCCGCGGCCTGCGCCCGCGCATTCGCCTCGAGGTTCGCGGGGGAGAGCGGGACCGGGACGAACTCGCCGTTGCTCGTCGTGTCGAGCTTGATCGGCAGCCGCCGTCCCTCGGGGTCGACCCGGTGGCGTGGCGCGGCCATCACAGCGCCTTCGGGTCGCCGTGCACCGGCTTGCCCTCGAACAGCGTCAGCAGCACCTGCGTGTCCGAGATCTCGGTCGGCGGGATGTCGAAGAGGTTGCGGTCGAGCACCGCGAGGTTCGCGAGCTTGCCGACCTCGAGCGAGCCGGTGTCCTTCTCGTCGCGGTTCACGTAGGCCGAGCCCATCGTGAACGCGGCCAACGCCTGCGGCAGCGTGATCCGCTCGTCCGGCATCCAGGGCGTCTTCGTCTCGCCGAGCGCGCCCATGCGCGTGATCGCCGTCTCCATCTCCTCGAACGGATTGCAGGAGGAGACCGACCAGTCGCTGCCGAACGCGAGCACCGCGCCGCTCTTCGCCATCGTCCCGATCGGGTACAGGTACGAGGCGGTCTGCCTGCTGATGAACGGCAGCGTGAGCTCGGTGATGTACTCGTCCGCGTAGGCCCACAGCGGCTGGAAGTTCGCGGTGACGCCGAGCTTTCGGAAGCGCGGCTGGTCGTCGGGGTGGATCAGCTGGAGGTGGGCGATGTGGTGCCGGTGGCCGAGGTCGCCGTTCGTGGTCCGCGCGGCCTCGATCGCGTCCAGCGCCTGGCGCACGGCGAGGTCGCCGATGGCGTGGAAGTGGACCTGGAAGCCGTCCTTGTCGAGCCGGGTGACCGCCTTCTTGAGGAGCTCCGGCTCGACCATCGGGATGCCCTGCACGCCCTTCTTGCCCGGCAGCTTGTAGGGCTCGAGGACGACCGCCGTGTAGCTCTCCATCACGCCGTCCTGCATGATCTTGACGGCGCCCACGTCCAGCCGGCCCTTCGTATACTCGCTGCGCAGGCGCTTGATGTTGTCGATCTGCTCGAGGCCCTTGTCGCGCTCCCACCAGACGGAGCCGACGACGTGCAGCGACAGGTCGCCGGCGTCGTCCACGCGGCGGTAGGACTTCAGGTCCTCCTCGTTCACGGAGGCGTCCTGGATGCCGGTGATGCCGAAGCCGTTCAGCATCTTGATGGCGTAACGAAGGCCCGCGTCGCGCTGCGCGTCGGTCGGCGGCGGCTGCTTCGCGCGGATGAGCGCATCGCCTCCCTCCTGGAAGCTGCCGATCGCCTCGCCGGTCTTCGGGTCGCGGTCGATCCGGCCGTCCGGCGGGTCGGGCGTCTCGTTCGTGATGCCCGCGATCTCGATCGCCTTGCTGTTCGCCCAGGACGAATGCCCGTCGCGGCTCGCGACGATCACGGGCCGGTCCGGGACCACGGCGTCGATCAGCTTCTTGCTCGCGATCGCGCCGGGCCCGAAGGCCGCCATCGACCAGCCGCCGCCCGTGATCCAGGGGTCGTCCGGGTGCGCCTCGGCGCATTCCTTGATCTTCGCCACGTAGTCCTCGACCTTGTTGAGCGCATTGAGGTCGCAGGCGTTCGCCTCCATGCCCCCCGAGATCGGGTGGATGTGCGCGTCCTGCATGCCGGGGATCACCATGCGCCCTCCGAGCGCGATCACCTGGGTCTGCGGCCCGATGAAGTCCTTCGCGCCCGCGTCGGTGCCGACGTAGACGATGCGGCCGTCGTCGATCGCGACCGCCTCGGCCCAGGCACGCTCGCCGTTCATCGTGTAGATCGCCCCGCCCGTCAGCGCGAGATCCGCGACTGCGGACTTCTTCTGGTCGATCGGGTCGGTCGCCTGCTGGCCGCATCCGGCGAGCGTCGCCGCGCCGAGCAGGAGGCCGGTGGAAAGCCGCAAGGCTGCATTCACGTGCTTCGTCATTGGTAGTCCCTGGGTATGGTTTGTTTCCACGTCTTCTCGCGCACCGGCTTGCCGTTCTCGGACAGCCGCCGGACGTAACTGTAATGGAAATTCTCGCGGTCGCTCGAGAACACGAGCTCCGCGTCCCAGGCCAGCTTCCGGCCGGGCAGCTCGACTTCCATTCGGTGGGTGCCGGTGACCTTCGCCTCGGCCGGCGCCTTGTCGTTGATGTCGTAGCGGATCGTCTCGAGGCTCCGCTCCGTGCCCCAGGGATAGCGCGTCGCCGACCCGTTCGTGGCCTTGGCGACGGCGGCACCGGTCTGGGGATTCCGTTCGACCGAGGAGATCTCGCCGTATCCTGAGGTCGTGCCGACCTCGAGGGACTCGACGCCCGGGAACACCGGGTCCTTCGCCGGGGGCAGCCAGGCCGGCACTGGGCGCGGCTCGTAGGGGACGACCGGCAGCGAAAGGCGCGAGTCGGCGAGCTTCAGCTCCGTCGTCATCGGCTCCGGCGTCGGCCAGAGCATGGGCCACATCGCATTGTTGACGGCGAGGCGGATGCGATGGCCTTTCGGGAACACCCAGGACGTGAAGTGCATCTCGATGTCGAGGCCGAATGCCTCGCCGGGCACGATGGGCTTCGGGTCGCGCGCCGAATCGCGGTGGCTGCCGTTCATCGCGGCGCCGGTGACCTGCGTGACCGTACCGTCCGGCGCGACGTCGGAGAGCCGCGCAATCCAGTTCGCGCGCGTCGCGCTCGCCGAGACCGCGAGCTTCGCATGCGGGAAGCCGAGGATCTCGAGGTCCTCGCCGAGCGGCGGGCTGTCGTACACGAGGCTGAAGGCGTCGGTCCCGCGCTGGTCGTGCGCGACGTCGCCCCACCACATGACGGGGCCGCCGGCCTCGAAGCCGACCGAGGGGATATAGCGCAGGCGATGCGTCGCCCCGGCGGCCGGCGCCGCGGCCAGCGTGTGGTCGTCCTGCGGAAAGAGGAGTTCCTCGCGCGCCCGCGCGATGGGCCAGCCGTCCTCGTAGCGCCAGCTGCCGGTCGCGTCGTCGATGTGCGGGCCGGGCGGATGCCAGTGGCGCACGAACACGGCGAAGCGCGGCTCGTCGAGGATGCCGGTGTCCTCGCCCTTCAGGAACTGGTCGAACCAGCGCACGGCTTCGCGGCGCCATTCCATGCCCGGCCCGGGGTAGGGCTCGTTCGGCCAGGTGTGGTTCCAGGCGCCGACGATCGCCTTTACGGGCGCGTTCTTCACCTGCTCCAGCATGCGCGGGACGCTGTCGCGGTAGCCGTCGTACCAGCCGCCGATGTGGAAGGTCGGGATGCGGATCGCGTCGTAGCGGTCGCGCACCGAGGCACGGTCCCAGAACGGCCCGTCGCGCTGCCGGTTCTTGTACGTGAGCATCCAGGGCTCGGTGTCGAAGCGGTCGCGGAAGTTCGCGTCGTCAATCCGGTAGTCCGGCGCGCCGGGCCTCGCGTTGTCGAGGTCCATGCTCATCTCCCAGGAATCGAGGTGCATGATCCCGTCCATGTAGTGGACGTCGTCCTGGTAGAGGTCCTCGGTGGCGTCGATCGCGACGATCGCCCTGAGGGCGGGCGGATTGCGCGCCGCCATCTGGATGGAATTGAAGCCGCCCCAGGAGATGCCGAACATGCCGACGTTCCCGTTCGACCAGGGCTGCTTCGACAGCCAGTCGATCACCGACTCGCCGTCCCGCTGCTCGATCTCCGAGTACTCGTAGGGGATCAGGCGCCCCTCGCTGTTGCCCGTGCCGCGGATGTCGACCGCCGCCATGACGTAGCCGCGCTCGACGAAATAGGAATAGAGCGGCCAGTTGCGGCTGCGCCCTTCGTGCTTGCGGTAGGGGAGGTACTCGAGCAGGACCGGGAATCTCTCGCCCGCCGCGCCGCCGGTCGGCATGTAAAGGTCTGCCGAGAGCCGGATGCCGTCCGACATCGTGATCCAGGCCGGCCGGATCTCCATGCCGTAAGCAGCGGGCCTGTCTACGACCGCATCCGCTTGCAAGCCAGCCAATGCAGGCAATAAAAACAGCCACTTACACGATTTTAAACCGTGATTCAGTAAACTAAACATTCGTTGAGTCGGGCCCGCAGCCCGGGATAGAATGTATGGCATCCCGACCGGAGGCTAGCATGGCCGCGAATCTCGAACCCAGCACCGACGTCCGACCGACCGGGTCGAAGCTCGACCTCATCCAGGCGACGGTCGCCGCCATTTCACGGCACGGCCTCGCCGAGCTGACGTCCGCGAAGATTGCAGGCATCGCCGGCCACACGGCGGCGTCGATCAACTTTCATTTCGGCAGCAAGGAAGCGCTCCTGCTCGCGACGCTCCGGGAGGTCTCGGAGGAGTTCGCGGCCGCGATGGCGCGCGTGCTGGAGGAGGCGGGGGACGACGACTTGCGCGCGCTCCTCGGCATCATCGATGCGAGCCTCGGCCGGGGCCTCTCCGACTCGCACAAGATCGCCGTCTGGTACGCCTTCCTCGCGGAGAGCAAGGCGCGCGGCGACTACCAGCGCATCTGCGGCGAGCGCGATTCGGCCTGGAGCCGGATGGTCATAAACCTCTGCAAGCGCCTCATCGCCGCGCGCGGCACCGCGTCTCCCTGGCCGGACGCCCAGGCCGTCGCCCAGGGCCTGATGGGCCTGATCGACCAGGAATGGCAGGGCATCCTCTTCGAGGGCGACGCCTTTGACCGCGAGGCGGCGCGCCGGCAGTGCCGCGCCTATCTCTGCAGCGTATTTCCCTGGCTGGCGCTGCGCATCGAGGCCTCGGCCCCTGCGCGCCCGAAGCCGGTCGAGCCGCAGCCGGCCCCAGATCCCGGCATCAAGCTGACGCTCCCCGGCTGGAGCTATTGCAGCGAGGAATTCCACGCGCTCGAGCGCGAAAAGATCTTCCTGAAGTCCTGGCAGGTCGTCGGCCACCAGAGCGAGCTGCCGGAGACGGGGGACTACCAGACATTCGAGTTCTTCGGCCGGCGGGGCTTCGTCGTGCGCGGCCAGGACGGTGTCCTGCGCGCCTTCCACAACGTCTGCGCGCACCGCGCGCACGCCGTCGTCACGGGCGACCGAGGCCGCTGCCCGAAGCACCTGACCTGCATGTACCACGGCTGGACTTACCACCTCGACGGGCGGAACCGCAGCGTCAGCGCCGCGGACACCTTCCCGAAGTTCGACCGCGGCCGGTACGGCCTGAAGCCGATCGAGCTCGAGGTCTTCATGGGCTTCGTGTTCGTGCGCTTCGAGGGCGGGGAGCCGTCGGTCGCGGAGCGCATGGCGCCCCACGCAGCGGAGCTCGCGCACTACCGGATGGAGGACATGGTCCCGCTCGACGATCTGTGGACCAACGACCTCGCGATCGACTGGAAGAACGTCGTCGAGAACTACGTCGAGGACTACCACTTCCCGATGGGGCACCCGGGCCTCTCGGCGCTGATGGAGCCGCAGTACGACCGCGAGAACTTCCCGGGCGGCACGATGCGCCTCTCGCACCGCATGCGCGAGAAGCCGTTGCGCTCCTGGAGCGCGGAGCGGTACGCGAAGCTCCTGCCGCCGATCGAGCACCTGCCGGAGGACCAGCGCCGGCGCTGGACCTACTTCGGGCTCTACCCGAACGTCTACTTCGACGTGTACCCGGAGTGGATGGATTTCTTCCATGTCCTGCCGCTCGGCGCCGGGCGGACGCTGATCCGGTCGCGCTCGTACGGGTTCCGGGACGACCGCCGCGAGATGAAGGCGGCGCGCTGGCTGTGCTCGCGGCTCAACGCCCGCGTGCAGGCGGAGGACGAGGTGCTGACCGAGTCCGTGCAGCGCGGACTCGAGTCCGGCGCGTACACGCAGGGCATCCTGTCCTCGAAGGAAGTCGTCCTCGCGGGGTTCCAGGACTGGATCCGCGAGCGCATCCCGGTCGCGCGCCTCGTCGAGATGCCGCCGAAGGGTACGATGGCGGAGCGCAACGCGGCGCTCTGAAGCGGGCACGCCCAGGGTCTTCGACACCCCGCCAAAATCAGGCGCCTGCCGACAGACGGCGCGCGCCCCCGGTCAGAGGCTGCGGGCATCCCGAGGAGGTTGCCATGCCGGAACCCGAGCATCGCCCGTCCGTCTCGTCCGCGCTCTGCTACCGCGACCCGAAGAAAGCCCTGCGCTGGCTCGAGGAGGCCTTCGGCTTCGAGCCCTCGATGGTGATCCTGGGCCCCGACGGGCAGTTGATGCATTCGGAGATGCGCTTCGGCGACGGGCTCATCATGGTCGGCTCCGAGTGGAGCCCGCAGCACAAGAGCCCGGCTTCCATCGAGGGGCTCAACACGCAGACGGTGCACGTGCAGCTGCAGGCGGACATCGACGCGCACTGCGAGCGCGCGCGGAAGGCCGGCGCGCGCATCGCCATGGAGCCGACGACCCAGTTCTATGGCGACCGGACATATCGCGCCGTCGATCCGGAGGGCCACATCTGGTCCTTCGGGCAGACCGTCAAGGCGATGACGCCGGCCGAATGGGACAAGGCTGCGGGCTGCACGACGAAAACGCGGCTCTGAGCGACGAGGCGAGGCGGCGCCCTCGCGCCCGGCGCGCGCGATGATGGATACTGGCGGCCCTTCCAGATCTGCCGGAGCCGCCGTGAAGCCAGCACCGCTGTCGTCGTTCCTGCTCGCAACCCTGGCGTCCGCCGTCTCCGCGACGGCGCCCGCAGCATCGTCGACCATGACAGGATTCACCGCCTCCGGCGCCGCGGAGCAGCGCGCGCTCGAAGCACGCTTCGACGCCGCGCTCGATCCGGCGGACCTTCGCGCCTGGATGCAGACGCTCGCCGCCGGGCCGAACCACGTCGGCGCCCCGCACAACCGCGAGAACGCCGAGTACGTCCGGGACCTCTTCCGGGAGTGGGGCTGGAAGGCCGAGATCGAGCGCTTCGACGTGCTCTACCCGACGCCGAAGCGGACGTCGCTCGAGATGGTGGCGCCAACGGCGTTCAAGGCCGCGCTCGCCGAGCCGCCGGTCGCGGGCGATGCGAGTACCGCGAAGCCTGGGGCTCTCCCGCCCTACAACATCTACGGCGCCGACGGCGACGTGACGGCCGAGCTCGTCTACGTGAACCAGGGCATGCCGGACGACTACGCCGAGCTCGCGCGACGAGGCGTCGAAGTCAAGGGAAAGATCGTGATCGCGCGCTACGGCGGCGGCTGGCGCGGGCTCAAGCCGAAGCTCGCGTACGAGCACGGCGCCGTCGGCTGCCTCATCTATTCCGACCCGAAGAACGACGGCTATGGCGTCGGCGAGACCTATCCGGAAGGCGGCTGGCGGCCGCCCGAAGGCGTGCAGCGCGGCTCCGTCGCCGACATGCCGATCTATTCCGGAGACCCGTTGACACCCGGCGTCGGCGCGACGAAGGACGCGAAGCGGCTTCCGCTCGCCGAGGCGAAGACGCTCCTGAAGATCCCCGTCATGCCGATCTCTTACGCCGACGCGAAGCCGCTCCTGGAAGCGCTCGCGGGGCCCGTGGCGCCGGAAGCCTGGCGCGGCGCGCTGCCCATCACGTACCGCATCGGGCCGGGGCCCGCGCGCGTGCACATGACGATCGAATCCGAATGGAGCCTCAAGACGCTCTACAACGTGATCGCGAAGATCGGGGGGACCGAGCATCCCGACGAATGGATCGTCCGCGGCAACCATCGCGACGGCTGGACCTTCGGCGCCTGGGACCCGCTGTCGGGCCATGTCGCCGAATTGGCGGAAGCCAAGGCGATCGGCGCGCTGCTGGAGGGCGGCTGGAAGCCGCGGCGCACGATCGTGTACGCGAGTTGGGACGGCGAGGAGGCGGGCCTGCTCGGCTCGACCGAGTGGGCGGAGGCGCACGCGAACGAGCTGCGGAAGAAGGCCGTCCTCTACCTCAACTCCGACACCAACACCCGCGGCTTCCTGCAGGCCGGCGGCAGCCACTCGCTGCAGCGCTTCGTCAACGAGGTGGCGGCCGACGTCCCCGATCCGCAGACGAAAGTGACTGTGCGCGAGCGCCTTCGGGCACAGCTTCGCGTCGCAGGTTACGGCGAAGCCAAGGACGAGGACCGCAGGAAGGCGGCGAAGGTCGCGGGCGGCGGCGACATTCCGCTCGACGCGCTCGGCTCCGGCTCCGACTTCACGCCGTTCATGCAGCACCTCGGCATCGCCTCGCTGGACCTGTCCTATGGCGGCGAGGACGACCAGGGCGGCGTCTATCATTCGCTCTACGACACCTTCGAGCATTACCTGCGCTTCGGCGATCCGGACTTCGCCTACGGCGTCGCGGAAGCGAAGACCGCGGGCCGCACGGTTCTGCGCATGGCGAATGCGCCGGTGCTGCCGCTCGAGTTCGGCAGCTTCGCGGCGGCCGTGAAGGAGTATCGGGACGAGCTCGGCAAGCTGGTCGAAGATCGCCGGAAGAACGCGGCGGCGCTGGCGGCGCTTCTCGACTCGCGGGCCTTCGAGCTCGCGGCCGATCCGACGCGCCCGCTCGGCCCGCCCGAGCGGATCCCGGAGGTCGCGACCCTCGACTTCGCGCCGCTCGATGCGGCCATCGCGCGGCTCGCAAAGAGCGCGGCGGCCTACGATGCGGCGCGCGCGCGCGTCGACGCCGGCACGGCGTCCCTGGATGCCCGCGAGCGCACGAAGCTGAACGCGCTGCTGCAGGGGCTCGAGCAGGCCCTGACCGACCCGCAGGGCTTGCCGGGACGAGAGTGGTACCGGCACCTGATCTACGCGCCGGGCCTCCTCACCGGCTACGGCGTGAAGACGCTGCCGGGCGTGCGCGAGGCGGCCGAGGACGACCGCTGGGACGAGGCGAACCGCTACGTCGGCATCACGGCGGCGGCGCTCGCGGCCTACTGCGACCGCCTGGACGAGGCGACGGCGCTCCTGAATTGACCAGGGCTTGCCGGGGCAGGGCGGGCAGGATGCGGCAGGGCATGTCGGC
>DASSUY010000087.1:0-12921 GCA_035706525.1 Steroidobacteraceae bacterium | reverse complement strand
ATCATCGAGCGGCTCGTCGAGGCGCGCGGCGTCGGCCGCTGGACCGCCGAGATGTTCCTCATGTTCACGCTCGGCCGACCCGACGTGCTGCCCGTCGACGACTACGGCGTCCGCCTCGGCTACCGCATCGCCTACGGCAAGCGCGCCCTGCCGAAGCCCCGCGCGCTCGCCCGGTTCGGTGAGCGCTGGGCTCCCTACCGGACGACCGCCGCCTGGTACCTGTGGCGCGCGGTCGACCTGCACCGCGATTCGAAAGCGGGCGCGACGGCGCCCAAGTAGACTTCCGCCCATGGACCGGCTGCAGCAGCTTCTCGCGCGGGGGACGACGATCCTCGGCGACGGCGCCATGGGCACGATGCTGCACCACGCGGGCCTCACGGTCGGGGCGCCGGAGCAGTGGAACGTCAAGCGGCCCGAGGTCGTGCTCGGCATCTACCGCGCCTACGTCGAGGCCGGCAGCGACTTCATCTCCACGAACACCTTCGGCGGCACCCGCAATCGCCTGAAGCTCGACGAGCTGGACGGGCGCGTCTCCGAGTTGAACGAGGCGGGCGCGCGGCTCGCTCGCGAGGCAGCGGGCGACCGGCTGGTCGCGGGGTCGATGGGGCCGACCGGCGAACTCATGGAGCCGCTCGGCCTCCTGACGCCGGAGGGCGCGCTCGAGTCCTTCACCGAGCAGGCGCGTGCGCTCAAGGCCGGCGGCGCGGACTTCGCGCTGATCGAGACGATGAGCGCCCTCGAGGAAGCGAAGGCCGCGGTCGACGGCGCGCGCGCGGCGGGTCTCCCCGCGGCGGTGACGATGAGCTTCGACACGAATTTCCGGACGATGATGGGCATCAAGCCGGTCAGCGCGCTGGCGGAGATCGCCGGCTGGGGCGTCGCGGTCGTCGGCGCGAACTGCGGCAACGGCCCGGCGGAGATCGAGCGGGTCATCGGCGAGATGGCGGCGGCGCCGCACGAGGGCGTCGCGCTGATGGCGAAGTCGAACGCCGGCATGCCGCGGTGGAAGGACGACCGCATCACCTACGGCGGCACGCCGGAGGTGATGGCCGACTACGCGCGCCGCATGGTCGGGCTCGGCGTTCGCATCATCGGCGGCTGCTGCGGCACGACGCCCGAGCACATCGCCGCGATGCGCAGGGCGATCGACGAGATGTCCTAGACGCGTGTTCGGAGGCCACATGCACGTCGCACGGTTCCCCCTCGTGACGCTCCCGCTCGTGTCCTTGCTGCTCCTGCCGTCTGCCGGATCCGCCGCGACGGTCGACTGGCGCTACGCCATGGGCCTGCACGACTTCGTGGTGCCGGACGTGGACTCGGACACCTTCGGCATCGACGCCGCCGTCGCCGTCGACAAGCGAACGGACGGCGGCGCCCACTACTTCGGCTCGCTCGACCTCTTCGTCGACCGTGACCAGGACCACCTGGACTCCGACCACATCCCGGTCTGGTGGATGCTGCACGTCGGCACGGACGGCCGCTGGCTGCCGCTCGGCACGAAGGGTTTCGTCGGCTGGACGGCCGACGTCAACACGCGGATGAACACCGTGAGCTCCATCGAGCGCCAGATCAAGGCGCTGCCGGCGATCGTGCTCGGGTACGACGGCGACGCGGTGCAGGCGTCGCTCAAGGCGGGTTACGGCTACTTCTTCCAGGAGATCGACGACGACGCCCCGAAGGAGCGCGGCTTCACCCGCGAGGGCATGCGCCACACGACCGGCGCGGAATCCTACGCCGCGACCGCCTCGGCGCGGCTCGGAAGCGGCTGGCGGATTTCCGGCTCCGCCCAGGAATGGCGCGACGGGAGCGAATGGCTCGAGACCGAGTACGACGCCGCGCTGCACGTCGACGTCAGCCCGTGGTTCAAGGCGAAGGGCAGCGAGCTCGTGCTGAGCGCCGAGATCCACGAGTACAACCTGGACCCGTACCCGCACTCGGCCGCCGGCGACCCGGTCCTCGGCTGGAACGACGACCTGATGATCCGGCTTTCCTACAGCGTGCCCTGGGCGCGCTAGCGGTTTCCCTTCGGCAGCGGCGGAACTGTCCGGAGGTACGCGTACATCGCCTTCAGCTCCGCATCGCCCATCTGGCCGTAGGCCTTCCACGGCATCGCGGGGTCGATCGCCGTGCCGTCCTTGCGCTTGCCCTCGCGCAGAGCGCGCAGGAAATCGCCTACCGTCCAGTCCTTGAGTCCCATCTCGTGCGGCGTGAGGTTCGCGACGACGGGCATGTTCGGGTCGCCCTTCAGCTTCCCGCCCGACAGGCGCTCGCCGTGGCATCCGCGGCAGACCTGCACCAGGTGCTCGCCGTACTCGACCGACACGACCGCGGCCGGCGGCTCGACCGCGTGAGGCTTCAGGTGGTCGATGCGCGCGGCCGTGAACGCGTCGGCGTCCGTCGCGATGAGGAGCGAGAACAACCGCCCGAGGCGGATGCTGCCCGGATTGCGGTCCACGGTCGGCCGGCTCCGGATGTAGGCGACGATGTCCGAGAGCTCGTGGTCGGAGAGGTTGAAGAAATCGACCGCCGGCATGCTGGAAGCTAGGCCGCCGCGGCGTAGCCCGTGCCGCACGGCATGGTCCCAGTCCGCGGCGGTGAAGTCGCGCGTGACGCTGGCGACGCCGCCGGAAATGTTCGGTGCGACCCAACGACCGACGAGGGGCGCGTCGACAATGACGCAGCCGGAGAAGTCCGCGCCATGGCAGCCCGCGCAGCCGACGCGGGTATCGATCAGGTGCTTGCCGTTCTCTTCCGCCCGGACGCGGGCGAGCGCGGCGAGGTCGACGCCGCCGGGCGGGTCGTCGGGCGAGGCGCCGGCCGCCACGCGGTCCGCGCGGATCTTCGCGAGGTCGGCTGGGCTGAGCGGAAAGGGAATCGGGAAGCCCGCGTCGTGGGCGGCGTAGACCCGGTTATAGCGGGACTTCGCGACACCCCAGGCGACGGCATAGTCGAGAACGGGGAGCCCGGCAATCGCGGCCGCCGCGATGCCGAGGATGCGGACGAATTTCTTCATGGCCCCTCCCCGGGGCGCGAATATACCCGACAGGGGCCGGGGAGGGGCCGGCCGTCACCGCATCAGGAACACGGCGGCGAGCAGGGTGAGGAAACCCGCCACGGCGACGACGGCGTGGATCACGACGACGTTGTTCGAGAGCCGCACCTGGCTCATGTGCTGGCTCGCGAGGAACAGGCCGCCGGCGGCCGCGATGCCGAACAGGACGAGCGCCCAGGTGTGCAGCGTGCCGTAGCCGAGGTCGTGCACGCCGAGGAGCGCGAGCACGGCGCCGCCGACGACGAGCACGCCATGCAGGACGGCATGGATCGCCTTCGGGGGCGTGCGGCCGCGGAAGTGGTTCACGGCCATGTAGAGGCCGATGACGGCTCCAATGGCGATCAGCACGATGGCCCAGGTGAACAGCATAGGTCCTCCTAACGCGCGTCGGTGACGCGCCAGATGACGTTGCCGACGTCGCCGGCGACCAGCACGTCCCCGTTCGGCAGCACATGCAGCCAGCGCGGGTGGTCGAGGCCGTCGGCGAAGGCGGCGACCGACGTTCCCTCGGCCGCGACGGGGTGCCCGCCGTCCCGCCAGCCGACGGCGGGGGCGATGTTCACGACGGGAATGAGCGATTTCTCGGGGGGCGGGAGCGTCGGCTCGGGCCCCATGCCGTCCTCGACCTGCAGCGTCGCCGGCCCGCCGCAGGCGCCGAGGCCCATGGCGGCGAGGCACGCGCAAAACGTTCTAGCATGCGGGCCCATGGTCACCCGCACTCTCGTCGCGATCCTCGCGGGCTGTCTGTCGGTGGCGGCCGCGTCGGCCGCCGACAGGACGGCCCCACGCGCGCTCGGCGCGCCGCCGGAATCCACCGACAACTGTTACCGGATCCACGGTCGCTCGGGCGAGGTGGCGGGCGAGGCGAAAGTGAGCGTGTCGGTCGCGGCCGACGGGCGCGTGACGGGCGCGACCAGCGCGCCGGGGACGCCTCCTTCGCTCGCGGCCGCCGCGCAGTGCGTCGCGGTGGCGATGAAGTTCGAGCCGGCGCTCGAGGGCGGCACGCCCGTCGCCGGGCAGGCGGTCGTCGACGTCGCGTTCCCGACGCTGCCCAGGCTCCGCCAGGACCTCGAGCGCGCCGTCGAGTACTGCCAGCCGGCGATTCAGCCGCTCGTGAAGCTCAACAACGCCTCGTTCGAAGGCGCGCTCGACCTCCTCGTGAAGGTCGGCACGGACGGCAAGGTGAGCGAGGTCGTCCTGCCGGAAGGGACGTTGCCCTGGATGGACGCCGCGGCGGAATGCCTGCGGCAGCGGCTGGATTTCTTCCCGGCCCGCCTCGGGACGAGGGCCGTCGAGTCCTGGACGATCGTGCCCGCGCGCTTCCACCTGGCGCGCGACGGGGGCGAGCACGTGCGGCTCGACCCGCCTGCGCTCCGCTCGGGCGAGGAGGCGATCCTCGAGGCCTATCGTGCCTGCTATCCGGCGGGCCGGACGGACGAGGCGCGGATCGGCTACCGCATCACGGTGAACGCCGGCGGGCGCGTGAAGAAGGCGGAGCTCGTCGCGCCGAGCGGGGATGCCGCGCTCGACGCGGCGGGCATCTGCATCCTGAAGCGGCTCTCCTTCACGCCCGCGCGCCGCAACGGCGTCAACGTGGAGGCGACCGTCGGCTGGCCGATCCTCGTGAGGCCGCCGGCCTAGGCCTTCGCGGCGGGGAACTCGCGGTCGAGCACGCGCACGAGCTCCTCGTCGATCCGGTCGCGCATCATCGCGAGCAGGAAGCCGAGCTTCGCCTCGACCACGACGTCACGCTCGCCGAGCGTGATCGAGCCGGTCACCTGCGGGTGGCTCACCGCGAGCATGTCGCCCTTCCACTCGCAGTGCGCGTCGAAGCGCTTCGACAGCGCCTCCGCGACGCGATCCAGCTTCTCGCGCGCCGCCGTGCGCGTGAGGTCGTGGGCACGGCGTATGTGGATGAGGCTCACAGCGCGCGCCAGCCGATGTCGCGCCGGCACTGCATGCCGTCGAAGCGGATCCGGTCGACGAGCGCGTAGGCAGCCTCCCGGGCCGCCGCGACGTCGTCGCCGAGGCCGACGGCGCAGAGCACGCGGCCGCCGGCCGTGACGATCGCCTCGCCGTCCCGGCGCGTGGCGGCGTGGAAGACCTTGCCGGGCAGCTTCGCCGCCGCGTCCAGCCCCGTGATGGCGTCTCCCGTCTGCGGCTCCTCCGGATAGCCGCGGGCCGCGAGCACGACGCCGAGCGCGGCGCGCGGGTCCCAGTCGGCCTGCACCGCGTCCAGCTCGCCGGCGAGCGCGGCCTCGCACAGGGTCAGCAGGTCGCTCCGCAGGCGCGAGAGGACGGGCTGCGTCTCCGGGTCGCCGAAGCGGCAGTTGAACTCCAGCACGTTCGGCGTGCCGTCCTTCGCGATCATGAGGCCGGCGTAGAGGAAGCCCGTGTAGGGCATGCCTTCCGCGGCGAGCCCCGCGATCGTCGGCCGGATCACCTCCTGCATGATGCGCTCGTGCAGCGCGGACGTCACGACGGGCGCGGGCGAGTACGCGCCCATGCCGCCGGTGTTCGGGCCGGCGTCGCCGTCGCCGAGCCGCTTGTGGTCCTGCGAGGTCGCGAGCGGCAGCACGTGGCTGCCGTCCGCCATGACGATGAAGCTCGCTTCCTCGCCTTCCAGGAACTCCTCGACGACGACGGTCCGGCCGGCGTCGCCGAAATCGCCCGCGAACATGCCCTCGGCCGCGCGCACCGCCTCGTCCGCGCTCGCGGCGATGACGACGCCCTTGCCCGCGGCCAGCCCGTCGGCTTTCACGACGATTGGCGGGCGCTGCGCGCGCACGGCCGCCGCGTCGAAGCTCTCCTTCGTGAACGCCGCGTAGCGCGCGGTCGGAATGCCGTGCCGTGCGAGGAACTCCTTGGTGAACTTCTTGCTGCCCTCGAGCCGCGCCGCGAGCTTGCGCGGGCCGAAGCAGGCGAGGCCGGCGGCGGCGAAGGCGTCGACGACGCCGGCGACGAGCGGCGCCTCCGGGCCGACCACGGTCAGCACGACCGACTCCGCGCGAGCGAGCGCGACGAGCCCCTTGAGGTCGGTCGCGGCCACCGCGCAGTTGCGGCACTTCGGCTCGACGGCCGTGCCCGCATTGCCCGGGGCGACCAGGACCTCGTCGACGCGCGGGGACTGCGCGAGTTTCCAGGCCAGCGCGTGCTCGCGGCCGCCGCCGCCGATCACGAGGACCTTCAGCATCTCAGTGGCGGAAGTGGCGCATGCCGGTGAACACCATCGCGATGCCGCGCTCGTCCGCGGCGGCGACGACCTCCTCGTCGCGCAGCGAGCCGCCCGGCTGTATCACGGCGCGGATGCCGAGCTCGGCGGCCGCGTCCAGCCCGTCGCGGAACGGGAAGAAGGCGTCGGAGGCCATCACGCTGCCTGCGACCTCGAGCCCGGCGTCGGCCGCCTTCATCGCCGCGATGCGGGTCGACACGACCCGGCTCGTCTGCCCCGCGCCGACGCCGACCGTCCGCCCGTCCTTCGCGAACACGATGGCGTTCGACTTCACGAACTTGCAGACGCGCCAGGCGAACAGGAGGTCCTCGAGCTCGGCCGGCTCCGGCGCGCGCCGCGTGACGGTGCGCAACTCGCCGGCGCCGATGCGGCCCTCGTCGCGCGACTGGACGAGCAGGCCGCCGGCGACGGACTTGAGCTCGACCGCGCCTCCCGCCGCCGGCGCGAGCGGGCCGGTCTCGAGCACGCGCACGTTGCCCTTGGCGGAGAGGGCCGGGAGCGCCCCGGCGTCGACGGCGGGCGCAGCGATCACCTCGACGAACTGCCGCTCGAGGATCGCCGCCGCGGTCGCGGCGTCGAGCGGGCGGTTGAAGGCGATGATGCCGCCGAAGGCCGAGGTCCTGTCCGGCTCGTAGGCGCGCAGGTACGCCTCGCCGAGGGCGCCCGCCACGGCGACGCCGCAGGGATTGGCGTGCTTCACGATGACACAGGCCGGGTCCTCGAACTGGCGCACGCACTCGATCGCGGTGTCCGCATCCGCGATGTTGTTGTAGGAAAGCTCCTTGCCCTGGAGCTGGCGCGCGGAGGCGACGCCGGCGCCCGCCGCCAGCGGGTCGCCGTAGAAAGCGGCGGACTGGTGCGGGTTCTCGCCGTAACGCAGGTCCTGGATCTTCCGGAACCCCGGCGCGAAGGCCTCGGGGAACGAGGCGTCGCCCTGCTGCCGGCGCAGCCAGCCCGCGACCAGGGCGTCGTAGGCGGCCGTGTGGCCGAAGGCCTTCGCGGCCAGGCGCCGGCGCGTCGCTTCGCCGACCCCGCCCGCCGCGATCTCCGCGAGCACGCCGGCGTAGTCCGCGGGATCGACGAGCACCGCGACGCGCGCATGGTTCTTCGCCGCCGCGCGCAGCATCGCGGGACCTCCCACGTCGATGTTCTCGATTGCGTCGTCGTAGCCGCAGCCGGGCTTCGCGATGGTCGCCGCGAAGGGGTAAAGGTTGATGGCGAGGACGTCGATGGGCGCGATGCCGTGCTCGCGCATCACCGCGTCGTCTGTGCCGGCGCGGCCGAGGAGGGCGCCGTGCACCTTCGGGTGCAGCGTCTTGACGCGGCCGTCCATGATCTCGGGGAACCCCGTGAGCGTCGCGACCTCGGTGACGGGAAGCCCGGCGCCGGCGAGCGCGCGCGCCGTGCCGCCGGTCGAGACCAGTTCGAACCCGAGACCCGCGAGCGAGCGCGCGAATTCGACGATGCCGGCCTTGTCGGAAACGGACAGCAGCGCCCGCCGGGCGTTCGGCAGCGCCATCGGCTCAGGACGCGAGGCCGTACTCGCGCAGCTTCTTGCGGAGCGTGCCGCGGTTGATGCCGAGGATCGTCGCGGCGCGGCTCTGGTTGCCGTCGGCGTAGTCCATGGCCGCCTTGAACAGCGGCAGCTCCACCTCGCGCATGACGAGGTCGTAGAGGCGCCCCGGCCGGTGGCCGTTGAGGCTGTCGAAGTAGGAGCTGAGCGCCTGCTCGGTGTGGTCGCGGAGCGGAATCTCTCGGGAGTGCCCGTTGACGGGGCGGCCCCGGTGCTTTGCTCTCATGTCAGACAGTCCCCGATGTCCGCAATCGTCGTTGTCGGTCAGGCTGCGCGCGCCACGCGGCCGCCCAGTCCCGAGAGGAACTCGCCGGCGAGCCTCGCCTGCTCGCTCGCCGATTCCGTCGTCAACAGCTCCGCCGGCAACGTTCCGGCCCCGGGATGGAGGCGGCAATACCAGCCGAGATGCTTGCGCGCCACGCGGACACCTTTCGCCTCGCCGTAGAACGAGTGAAGGGCCTCGAGGTGCGAAAGCATGATAGCACGGACCTCCGCGAGCGAAGGCGGCGAGAAAATTTTTCCGTCGAGCGCGGCGCCCACTTCGCGGAAGATCCAGGGCCTGCCCTGGGCCGCGCGGCCGATCATGACGCCGTCGGCGCCCGACAGCTCCAGCGCCTTCAAGGCCTTGGCGGCAGAATCGATGTCGCCATTCACGAAGACCGGAAGCTTCACGGCGGCCTTGACGGCGGCGACCGTTTCGTATTCCGCCTCGCCCCCGAAAAAATCGGCGCGCGTGCGGCCGTGCACGGCGAGCGCCGCGACGCCTGCGCTCTCCGCGATGCGCGCGATCGCGACCGCGTTCCGGTTCGCCCGGTCCCAGCCGGTGCGCATCTTGAGCGTGACAGGCACGCCCGCCGCCGCGACGACGGCCTCCAGGATGCGCGCGACCAGCGGCTCGTCGCGCAGGAGCGCGGACCCCGCCGCGCGGCTGCACACCTTCCGCGCGGGGCAGCCGAAGTTCACGTCGATGACCTGCGCGCCCAGCTCGACGTTACGCAGCGCCGCGTCCGCCATCATCGCCGGGTCGTAGCCCGCGATCTGCACGACCCGCGGCTCCGGCTCGCCGCGGTGGTCGAGGCGGTGCCGCGTCTTGGCCGTGTCCCAGAGGCGCAGTTCCGACGTCACCATCTCCGAAGCGGCGACGCCGGCGCCCATCGCGCGGCAGAGGCGGCGGAACGGCAGGTCGGTGACGCCCGCCATCGGCGCGAGCGCGAGCGGCGCCGCGAGCTCCCAGGGCCCGATCTTCACGGCGAGGCCGTCTTCAGCTGGCCGGCGCAGCGGACGCCGCCGCCCGCGGGCAGGCAGACGTCGAGCTCGAACCCGACGGCCTCCGCCCCCGGATCGACGATGCGGATTAGGGCGTCCGCCCGCTCACCGGGGCCGAGCAGGCTCGAGCCGCCGCTGCCCGGCAGGTAGTCGGCCGGCGCGATGTCCCTGAGGCCCATCGTGCCGCCGAACCGGTCCTGCAATGCGAGGCGCAGGAGCGGCATCGGTTGCGCGTAGCTGGCGTGGTTGACGACGCTCGCCCGCAGCACGAGCCGGTTCGGCGCTGAAGGGTCGCTGGCAGCCCCCCACTGGCGCAACTCGTAGGCCGCAAGGTCGGTGGGCGCGAGCGCCCGGGCACCGAAGAACGAATAGGCGCCGGCCACGATCGGCCCGAAGGCGGGGCTGCGTGCGAGGTCGTAACGCTGCGCGTGGACGACCTGCAGCAGGAAGAGGACAGCCAGCACGGCCGTGCCGGCGACCCAGGGCCAGCGCCGGTCGAAGAAGCGCGGCTCGTCGTCGTCGGGCTCGAAGGCGCTCGCCGCCTCTTCCCGCGCGGCGGCCTCGGCTGCGAGCCGCCGGCGCATCTCGTCGGGAATCAGGATGCGCGGTGCCGTGTGTCCCGTCGTGGGCGAGGACGCCTGCGCCGGGGCGGCGGCCGGCAGCGGCGGCGCTTCCGGCTCGGCGGGCGCGGCCTCGGCCTCGGGACTCTCGAGCACGATCACTTCGACGGGCGGCGGCGGGTCCTCCGGGATGTCGTCGCGCTCGTCGAGCACGAGGATCGGGTGCTCGTCCGTGCTGTCCGGGTCCGCGGCCGGTTCCGGTTCGGCCGGCTCCGCTTCCGCCGGTTCCGCCGCGGCGGGCGGCGCCTCCGCGTCGGCGGGTTCGAAGCGCGCGATCGCCGGTTCCTCGACCACGAACAGGCGATCGAGGTCGGCGGCGTCACCGTGGAACTCCATCGCCTCCGCTTCGTCCGCGGGCGGCGCCGGCGCATCCGGCACGGCCACGATCTCAGGCGGCCCCGACAACTCGATGTTCTCGGTGCCCGGGAGCTCCTCGACCGTCATGGAGTCGTCGGGAGAGGACGCCTCGGACTCCGGCGCCGGGCGGAAGGCCTGCTCGCTCAGGTTCTCGAGCGCGTTGAAGCTCGTCGCGCAGACGCCGCAGCGCACGTCACCCTGCGCGGCCCTGAGCGTCTCTGCGGTGACGCGGAAGACCGTCGCGCAATCAGGGCACTGGGTATACACGCTTACTCCGGGCGGCGACGGCCCGCGAGCAGGGTCCAGCCCTCGCGCTCCGCCGCCGGGCCGATATCAAACCACGGCCGATAGGCCTGCGCTACTTCGCCGGCCTGCCGATCGAGAAGGCCCGCGAGCGCGATCCGCCCGCCGGCTCGCGTCCGGGCCGCGAGTTCCGGCGCGAGCGCGACGAGCGGCCCCGACAGGATGTTCGCGAGCACGACGTCGAAGGCGCCTTCGATCGCGTCCGCGGACTCCGCGATCCGGAGCGCGGCCGCGAGCCCGTTCTTCTCCGCGTTCTCGCGCGTCGCGACGAGCGCCTGCCGGTCGATGTCGTAGGCCGCCGCTTCGGCGGCCCCCAGCCGGAGCGCCGCAAGCGCGAGGATCCCGGAGCCGCAGCCGTAGTCCAGCACGCGTTCGCCGCCCCCGATCCCCGCGTCCAGCCATTCGAGGCAAAGCGCCGTGGTTGGATGAGTGCCCGTGCCGAAGGCGAGCCCCGGGTCGAGCGCCAGCACCGCCTCGGCCCGGCCGTCAGGGCGCTGCCCCGCAGGGCAGACCCAGAGCCGGCGCCCGAAGCGCATGGGCCGGAAGTCCTTCAGCCATTCACGCTCCCAGACGCGATCCTCGACGCGCTCGATGCCGACCGCCGTGCGGAGTACGCCGATCTCCCCGGCGAGCGCGGCCGCGGCGGCTTCACCGTCGACGGAGCCCGGGAACAGGGCGCGCAGCCGGACCGCGGGCCAGAGCGGCGTCTCGCCCGGCGCGGGCTCGAGCACCGGGGCATCGCCGGCGTCGGCAAGCGTCACCGAGAGCGCGCCGAGGCGCCCGCAGGCCTCTTCGGCGCGGTCGAGGTCGGGACCTGCGAGGTCGACGACGAGTTGCAGGAAGGACATCGGCCGCACGGCGGCCTACTTGAGGCCGAGCCGTCGCTCCAGGTAGTGGATGTCGAGGCCGCCCTGCCGGAAGGCCGAATGGCCGAAGATCTCCTGGTGGAGCGGCGCATTCGTCTTGATGCCCTCGACCACCATCTCGCTGAGGGCGTTGCGCATGCGCGCGATCGCCGTGTCCCGCGACTCGCCGTAGGAGATGAGCTTCGCGATCAGGGAGTCGTAGAAGGGCGGCACGTTGTAGCCGGAATACAGGTGGCTGTCGACGCGCACGCCCGGCCCGCCCGGCGCGTGCCAGAGGCGCACCGGGCCGGGGGACGGCGCGAAGGACTTCGGGTCCTCGGCATTGATGCGGCACTCCATGGCCCATCCGCGCAGGACGATGTCCTCCTGCTTGAACGGGAGCGGCTCGCCCGCCGCGATCCGAAGCTGCATCTTCACGATGTCGATGCCCGTGACGAGCTCGGTGACCGGGTGCTCGACCTGCACGCGGGTATTCATTTCGATGAAGTAGAAGCTGCCGTCCTCGTAGAGGAACTCGAGCGTCCCGGCCCCGCGGTAGCCGACCGCCGCGCAGGCGGCCACCAGCCGCTCGGTCATTTCCGCGCGCTGCTTCGCAGTGATGCCGGGCGCGGGCGATTCCTCGATGATCTTCTGGCGGCGGCGCTGCAGCGAGCAGTCGCGCTCGCCGAGGGCGACGACGCTGCCGTAGTTGTCGCCGAGCACCTGGAACTCGATGTGGCGCGGCTTCTCGAGGAATTTCTCCATGTAGACCGTGTCGTTGCCGAAGGCGGCGAGCGCCTCGGTCTTCGCCACGTTGATGGCGTTCACGAGCGTCGCGTCGCTGTGCACCACCCGCATGCCGCGGCCGCCGCCGCCCCCCGAGGCCTTGATGATCACCGGGTAGCCGATGGCCCGGGCTATCCGGAAGCACTCGTCCTGGTCCTCCGGCAAGGGCCCGTCGGAGCCCGGCACGCAGGGCACGCCGTGCTCCTTCATCACCTTGATGGCCGAGACCTTGTCGCCCATGCGGCGGATCGTCTCGCTCTTCGGGCCGATGAAGACGAAGCCGCTGTTCTCGACGCGCTCCGCGAAGTCGGCGTTCTCCGAGAGGAAGCCGTAGCCCGGATGGATGCCGACCGCGTCCGTGACCTCCGCCGCGCTGATGATCGCCGGCATGTTCAGGTAGCTCTCCCGCGAATTCGGCGGGCCGATGCAGACGGTCTCGTCGGCGAGCAGGACGTGCTTCAGGTTCTGGTCGGCCGTCGAGTGCACGGCCACGGTCTTGATCCCGAGCTCGCGGCAGGCGCGCAGGATGCGGAGCGCGATCTCGCCGCGGTTGGCGATGACGATCTTGTCGAGCACGGGGGCCTCTCTACTCGATGGCGAAGAGGGGCTGGCCGAACTCCACGGGCTCGCCGTTCCGGGCCAGCACCGCGACGACCTTGCCGGCGCGCTCGCTCTCGATCTGGTTCATCATCTTCATCGCCTCGATGATGCAGAGGACCTGGCCGACCCGGACCTCCTGGCCCACCTCGACGAAGGGCTTGGCCCCGGGGGCGGGCGATGCGTAGAACGTGCCGACCATCGGTGCGGTCACCAGGTTTTCGTCCCGCGCGGCCGGGGCGGCGGCCGCGGTGGGCGGCGGGGCGGCCGCCGCTGCAGCGGCCGCGGCC